>SLFV01000373.1 GCA_007124075.1 Roseimaritima sp. | reverse complement strand
TTCCAGCCCGTTGTCAACCACGACCAAGGGTAGCTGTACCAACGTTGTGTCTGCTCCGCCAACGGCAGTGGTTCAGTCATCCCAGACGCGGGTGCTCCCGTGCTGGCATTCAAGGCCGGGACCTCCGCAGGTGGGGGAACCGGTGCGGGCAGGGGGTCACCGGAGTCCAATAACGCCAAATCATCTAGTGCGGCGAAATTAACCTGAGACACCGGCGGTGCTGCCGGGTCAGGAGCTTGGTCGAACATCCAGTTCATTTGCGCAAGCGACGGTTCTGACCATAGCCAACTGCAAACCAACCCGATAGCAGCAAATAACAAACGCAGACGCATCGGCACGGACCTCATCCGTAATAAAATAAACGTGTAACCGCAACACTCTCCCGGCTACCTGTGAACATTCGCCCGAGCATGAGGCCATGCGAGCTCCTGCAGCAGCCCGGGCCGCCGGTACCCTGCCTGTAGCACATGCAAAGGCTGCAAGTCAGGATCACTTTGTATACTATGGCCAGAATTTCCTGTCTTTTTTGGTCATTTTGACTCTCTTCCCAGTCACACGCTCGAATCACTAGGGTTTTCATGTCACCACCGGTCGAAGCCAACGTTCGAGCAGTCGCGGACCTTTCTAAACGCATTATTGCCAATGTTGAACTGGCGATTGTGGGCAAACGCAAGCAAGTGGTGTTGTCACTGGTTAGCTGGTTGGCTGGCGGACATCTGTTGCTGGAAGATGTTCCCGGCGTTGCCAAGACGATGCTAGCCCGCGCTTTGGCCCGAAGCGTTGGCGGTCGTTTTAAACGCGTGCAATGCACGCCGGATCTGTTGCCAAGTGATATCACCGGGACTTCTATTTTTAACCAGAAAACGGTCGAATTCGAATTCCGCCCAGGACCGATTTTCTCGCAGATTTTTCTGGCCGACGAAATCAATCGTGCTACCCCGCGAACGCAAGCCGCACTACTGGAAGCCATGGCGGAAAGTCGCGTGACCGTCGATGGCAAGACGCACCCTTTGCCCCCGCCCTTTTTGGTGATCGCCACGCAAAACCCTGTCGATCACGAAGGCACCTTTCCGCTTCCGGAAGCCCAACTGGACCGCTTCATGATGCGATTCAGTCTGGGCTATCCTTCGCTGGAAGAAGAGCTGCGAATGTTAGACTTGCTGCAATACCGACATCCGATCGACGGGCTGCAACCGGTTGCCACGGCGGATCAACTGGTCGCCGCGCAGGAAGCGGTTCGCAGTGTCCATGTTGATGTCAAGGTCCGCCAGTATGCCTTGCAGATTGTTCACGAAACCCGTCAACACGATGACTTGGCACTGGGCGGCAGTCCCCGAGCAACGATCGCGTTGTTCCGATGCGCGCAAGCGATGGCGGCGATTCGGGGGCGTTTGTTCGTTGAACCGGATGATATCAAACGCATCGTAGCCCCGGTGCTGAACCACCGCGTGATTGTGAAACCCGAAAGTCGCCTGCGAAAAGTTTCGGCTGCACAGATCGTCGAAGAAATCCTGACGGAAATAGCCGTGCCCGCGATCCGCGCAGAGCGTTAAGCGACGGTTACGGTTGCAGTGGCCCTGCCAGCGGTGGCGTTTCAAAAAAGCGACCATCATCGATCAGCCGTGGATCGCCCGTGCGCTCCAGTTCCTCCAGCAGCCGTTTTCTTAATCTCGCTTTATGTTCCGCGTAGGCGGGAGCCTCCGCAAGATTCTTCGTCTGATGCGGATCCAGCTTTAGGTCGTACAGTTCCTCACCGGGACGTTTACCGTAAACCCACTGAAAATGGTCTTGCCACTGAGGGGCATTGCGTACGCTGACCAGCCAGGCTTTTGTTGGTCCTGCGTCCTCGTCAGGAATGGTCGTTCGGGTCACCTCAGTCACTTCTTCTAGCGTTGGCGGATTGTCACCGTCCAAGCGGTAGTGATCCCCAAGCGGCCAGCGATCGGGGCGAAAGTTGATGATGTAAGAAAACCGATGCGTGCGAATGGCGCGTTGTGGATAAGGACTATAATCAGCACGGGCTATTTCAACGTGCCTTTCACGACCCACAAAGACCGCGTCGCGATCAGGGTCAATTTGTCCGGCATCGGACGTAGTCAGTTGGGGCAACAGGCTGCGCCCTGTCATCACGTCGGGAATCCGCACGCCACCGAGTTCCAAAAACGTAGGCGCCAAATCGGTCAGGCTGACCAGGTCGTCGACAACGCGGCCCGGGTTGGCACCACCCCACCGAATCGCCAGCGGCACGCCGACACCAAAGTCGTACAGGTTGCACTTGCCGTAGGGAAAACCTGGTGCCCCGTGGTCGCCACTGACAACGATCAGGGTGTTGTCCAATTCGCCAATTTCGATCAATCGCTCCAGCAAAAGCCCAAGCGCGGCATCAAACGCGGCGATCTCACCGAAGTAATCGGCCAGGTCCTCACGCACGACAGGAACATCGGGAAGAAACGGTGGCATCTTGCCTTCAAGTTCGTCTGGATCGATGCCCCACAGTTGCTTTCCAGAGCCCTGGATCCATTTACGATGGACATTGGTAGGCCCAAACCAGTAGCAAAAGGGTTGGCCTTCCTTGCGATCGGCCAAAAAGGCATCGAAATTCCCCAGCACCTCGTCGTACAGTTCTTGCTTGGCGTCCTCCAGATTTGCACCCGCCGCAACGCGTCGCGTCACATGTTGGGAGAACTGATTGAACCGATTCCCCGCCTGTTGGTAGGCGTGGGCTCGCCGCCCATAGGGTGCGTCGACAGGCGTGCCGGGGCTCCAGACTTTGTAGGTCTTCCCCAAGTGATAGCCAGCATCTCTCAGCAACAACGCATACGATGGCTGCGAATCATCCCAAACCGCACCGCGGAGAATCGCTCCGCGGCCCGTCCGCCAAAAATGTTGGCCCGACAAGATCGCGCTACGACATGGCGTGCAACTGGGGGCCGAGACAAACGCACTGCGAAACAAGACCCCTTCGCTGGCAATCCGATCAAAGTTCGGGGTGCTGACCACATCATTGATCGAACCAGGACCATCCAGCTGTGCATACGCACTGGCATGGCGTCCCCAGTCGTCCGCAAACGCAAACAGAACGTTGGGGCGCCGCGGTTCCTTGGATTCGACCGCAGGGGGCGGGAGAACAAAAACGGCAGCCGTGCAGAGGAGTGACGACAGCATACGTCGTAGGTTCATCGTTCAGGGACCGGGGGAAAGAGGCAAAGTCGAAAAGATCATTTCCAGTTTACCCCGATAGCTTCTGGATTTCGAGTCTTGGTCTTCGGAACGCCCAATTAACAATGGTCCCTCTTCAGGCCCATCAGGTGAGGGTGTGCTTAGAAGGATTGTTTCAGGGAAATTTTTCCGCTGCTAATGACCTGTAAATCGAACCGCTCCACGATGTTGCGCCGGCACCGCCGGTAGAGATCCGCCAGGGCCAGTAAGGCAACATGTCAGCAATTGCTGGCCCGCTGCTGATCGAGGTCGCTAAAGTCTGACCTATCCTGCGCTGCAAAACGTTTCGCTACGGAATCACCATTCCAGCCGACTCGGGTTCGGACTTCGGCACACCGGCGGCGGAATCTGGCACCTCGATGTCCAGCTTGAAGCCACCCGGCGGGATATCCGCCTCCATTTTGTATCCAGCAAACAGAAGTGTCGAAACGACATCCTCCGCCCCCTCACCCGAAGCAGCGGGGGCAGGGTTGGGGTCCATCCCCTCCACGGTCACGACCATCGGTCCGGCAACGATCCCTCGCGAACCCTCCAAAGCCGTGTCGTAGACGCCATCAATGATGTCAGCGTAACCGGCGGCCCCTTGATGACCTTTCGAAACGTCCGGGGCGAAATAAACCTTCCCGCGTGGGACGGGACTTCCCTTGAAGCTAACGGTACCGGTCACCCGGTCTCCCTTACTACCGCAACCGCATTGCAACACGGCAATGAGGGTGAAAAGGATTCCGAATCTGATGCTTTTACGTCGCAAAGTTATCTGCATGACTGACCGTGCTCTGTGATCCCGAGTTGGAAAAAAATAAAGTACTAAACGACGCCAGACCGTATGGAAAGCGAACTACGTCGGCCCCCGTTCGCTTGCCAGAGAAAAAACCACCGGAATTTCTAACTAATTCGGCAGTTGCGCTACCTCTTGCAACCACATGCTAGCCAGCGACTTCAAAAGCTCCATCTCTATTGTTTCACTAATGAATCGAACTGAACCGTCGGCTATTCCGAATTGGCAGCCTCCTGGATGCTGGCTACCAAAACTGATGTGGTTAAAGTTATTCGAGCCGTTGTAATTTGTCGAGTTGATTGGATAGGTTACGTTTTTCGAAGCGCTGGTCCCTCCATTATTACCGCGAATCCAACTGCGATAGTCATTCAAGTTGCCCGGCAAAAATACGGAACGCTCGCCAATCATCAAAGTGTTCGCAGTTCCATCAATAACCTCCGAAAAACGAACTCGACGCCTCGTGCTGCCCGCGCTCCCAGGGGTATCGCGATACTGCGTCAGCATGCCCGCAACAGACCAAGCACTATTTGCGGCGGGATCTCCCACGGGAGTACTGAAAGTTTGGCCACCGTAGATGTATGTGGCGGGACTGACAACGTCAGCGGGACCCATGACTCCGATGTAATGCGTCGTTCTGTTGCCGTTCACTCCCCCACCGTTGGGATCAGTGTACCGATCTGGGCCCGGACCCGAAGGGCAGTAGAGACTCTGCACAAGGGTGTTGCCAATAATTGCATTGTTTGCGTGGTTGAAGGCGACTGTGAAGTCATACAGTTCGAAAACCTGCTGTTGTTCGAAGAAGGGAAGGCAGTAAACAATCCAGTTGGTGCCCGCGACGAAATTGGGCTGTGATGGTTGGCTAGGATCAGGCCTGGGAATCACTTGATTTTCCACACCGCGCGGAAACTGGCGATTGGTGTCGTGGAAGTTATGAATCGCAAGGCTGAGTTGCTTAAGCTGATTCTGGCAGCTCATCCTCCGAGCCGCTTCGCGTGCGGCCTGAACAGCAGGCAGTAGCAGACCAACAAGAACGCCGATGATGGCGATCACCACCAGCAATTCAACCAACGTAAACGCTGATTTCTTTTGCGAACGTAAAAGCGAATACATGTACCAGGACCTCTTTCGAAAAGTTCAAGAAAATAGAAAACGCAGACAAGGGGGCGTTGGCCGAGCATGAGGCCCCGAACGGTTAATATAAGATTCTTCCCCGTAGCGTCAATGTTTTTTTTGGTATTTCTCACTTTAGGACTTTTTCGGGAATAAATTTTCGATTTGTTGGAACCTCGGTTGTCCAGCTCGCTCCTCAGCAGGCAGTCTTGCAACTCCAGGCATCGGGAGAGGAATGTCTCACCGCTTCCGGGGAATTTCACCTCGTGTTCCCGCCTGACCAGCATTCCTGAGCCGATTCGCATCGACGGCCGCAACCGTTGCTGCCCGTGTCGCATCTGGATGACTCATCCCTTAACGCGAGGAATCACATGGTCGCCGCAATGGTTCTCCTGCCGTTCATCCGGCCACCCGCTTAGTCAGATGGGATGCGTAGTCGGCCTGAAGGCGATGGCTTGCTGCTGGGCAATGGCAGCTTGATTGTGGCTGCTCGTTAAGGGAGCGTCTGTTCGCTATTCTTGTAGGCCTCCATCCCTCAAGCTTTTACAAGAGAACGAAGATGACCGTCTTTGTCTTTGGACATCGCAACCCCGACACCGACGCGATCTGTTCGGCGTTGGCATATGCCCACTTGCTCCGTCAGACTTACCAGCCAGATGCCGTTGCCGCTTGCTGCGGTCCCGCCAATCGCCGTACTGAATTTGCTCTCAAACAATGCAAGCTCGATCCGCCGCGAATCATCATGGACGTCCGTCCTGAGGTGGAAGACGTCTGCCATCGTCATGTGGTTACCGCGCACGAAGACGACGTTTTTTACGAGATTTACCAGCGTATGAAAACTCATGAATTGCGCAGCATTCCCGTCTTGGACGACGCGGGACATTTGACCGGAACGCTTAGCCTTCTGAACGTCCTGGAGCTGGTTTTTGACGACGAAAACAATCCCAAACACGCTCGGCGGGTCAATACAAGCTTGGAAAAAATCCGCAAAGCCATCGACGGTTGGTACCTGAACCCTGTCCGGGAACAGCACTGGCAGCCCTTTAATGTGATGGTCGGAGCCATGAGCGCCGAGCGGTTTACCGAACGATTGCAGGAGTTCGAGCCTTCGGAAACACTGGTCGTCAGTGGCGACCGCCCCACCATCCAGTTGCCTGCCTTGGAACGTAACGTTCGCGGATTGGTTGTCACCGGAGGGTTTGAATTGTCACCCGGTTTGTTGCAAATCGCTAAAGTCAACGACATCGCCGTCGTTGCCAGCCCGCTTGATACCGCCACGACCACAATGCGGATCAAATCCGCACGAGGCATTGCCCCCGCGATCCAGCGAGACTTCATCTCGCTGTCGGGCAAACAATCGATCGAAGAGGCTCGGCAGCAGGTCTCGCGCGTGGTCCAAGCCATGTTCCCTGTGCTGGACGATGATGGCGCGCTCCTGGGGGTTCTGTCCAAATCGGATCTTGTCTCACCCCCCAAACCTCGGCTGATCCTGGTCGACCACAACGAATTGGGGCAAGCGGTCCAGGGAGCCGAATGCGCCGAAATTTTGGAGGTTCTGGATCACCACCGTCTGGGAGGCAGCCTACGTTCCGCCCAGCCTATTCGATTTATCATGGAACCGGTCGGTTCCACGTGCACGCTGGTGGCGCAGCGTTATCGAACGCTGGGCGTGGAACCGCCACCCGGCATTGCCCTTTGTATGGTGGCAGGTCTGATCTCCGATACGCTTTATCTCCGTTCGCCGACAACTACGGAAGCTGATCGAGAGGCCATCGCGTGGTTAGAACAGTATTGCCGCGTTGATTTGGAAGCCTTTGCCAACCAATTCTTTGAAACCGGGTCGGCATTGCGGGTTAGCGACGCTTCCAAGGTTGTCCAAGAGGACTGTAAGGAATTCGAGGAACGTGGTCTGCGGTTTTCCATTTCTCAAATTGAGGAGATTGGATTTGATCTATTCTGGAATCGGAAAAATGAGCTTGCACGTGCTCTGGAGAATCTAGCCGCCGAACGAAAACTGGATTTTTCCGCCTTGCTGGTCACTGATATCGCATCCAACGGCAGTTTGTTGCTGATGTCCTACGAGCCAAAATCGTGGGAGGATATCAACTATCCTCGACTGGATGCAAAGCTGTACAAGCTGGACAGTATCGTCAGTCGAAAGAAACAGCTTCTGCCGCTGTTCCTCAGCTTGCTGGAAACCGAAGCCGAGGTCGCTTAACCGCCTGTTGATTCACGATGCTTTCACGCGATTTTGGAAAAGCTTCGCGATCGCCTCGGCTGCCTGCATCGCGGCAGTCACGGGTGGATGTCGATCGGATCGGAAACGAGTCGCTATTGTCCTGGCAGCGCGCGTGATTTCCGGGTCTTCTTTCAAGCGAGTCAAACCATGACGCAGCGTTTTCCTGGTCAGGTGGGCTTGGCGGATCTGTAACCCGCAGCTCAGTCTGCTGACCCTCCGAGAATTGTCAAACTGGTCGAAAGCACGTGGGATTATCAATTGAGGGCAGCCTGAAGCGAGCGCGACTGCGGTTGTCCCTACCCCACCATGATGGACGATTCCGCCAGCTTCTGGGAGCAATGCGGATAAGGAAACGTATTGACTGGCGATAAAATGCGGTGGCAGATCGGTCGGTATCTGGTCGGGCTGTGGCGAAACGAGGATTGTCGGCCAGTCCAGATCCACAGCCGCATCAATCGCCAACCGAAAAAAACGTCTAGCCTGGCGATGTGCGGTTCCTGCCGTGATCACCAGGGGTGCATGCGCTGGGGTTGCAGGCGTTTTTGCAGTGCGCAGCCGTTGGCGAATCATGTTCAGGGTTTCCTCCTGCGTCGCATCAACGGGTCCATCGTCCAACGCAAAGCCGACGCAACGCGTTTGCGATGGCAAAACGCGTGCTCGGGGGCCAAACCACTCCGGGAACATCGCCAACAATAAATCTGGCGAATACCACCAGTGATTCAAAGGTCGCCGGATCGCGGGCAGCCCTAGCTGATGACGAAATTGGTTGAGGGGTTTGCTAACAATCGGCCCCAGAACCGCAAGATCTGCCAGCCAGTACAAGGCCTTCATTAAGGCGACCGGACGTCGTGGTTCGAGAGGCCAAGCGGTCAGTTTGGGTGGTTCTCGTGGCGTTCGTAGGGTCGCGGGAGCTAGGTGAACGCTGGCAAGGGGGACCTGCGGATTGCAGTCCCGAAAAACTCGCGAGGCCAGATCTAGCGGGTGGGCAACTAAGACGGTGTTGCCCGGCCGGTAGTGCCGTTGCAGGACATCCCAGTGGGCCCGCAAACAATTCGGAATTGCTTCCGCCAGCAGCATCCGGGAACCCCAGGTAGTCCAGAGACCGGGCCGATCTAAAAATTGCTGAAACTGCTGCCGGTCCATGATCGAAACGGCGGTAAGGCCCCGGCGTTGTACCACCTCCAC
>SLFV01000377.1 GCA_007124075.1 Roseimaritima sp. | reverse complement strand
GGAATAGCTGTCTACCGTTCCGCGCCGGTCGCAGCCAATGGGTCGTTTAGGTGGGGCATTGAACGTCATCGCCCAGGAGTTGCAAGCCAATTCGATTCCGGCAGGCAACAGGCCGTGCATAAAAAATGGATTGCATAAAAGATGGATGGCACCATGTAGCCGATGATTGCATAAAAGATGGATGGCACCATGTAGCCGATGGATTGCATAAAAGATGGATGGCATCATGTAGCCGTCGATGGCATCATGTAGCCGTCGGCACCATGTAGCCGTCAATTGGCGCTGAACCAATACATTTCGTTATTGCGGACTCGCATCCCTCACCGATGCAAGATCTGTCAGGTTCCTTGCTCAGTAAATGGGGGCGAAGGTCTTGACCATTGGAACTCCGTGGGTGAAGCAACAGGTTAACCTCAATTCTTGCGATGTGACCGCCTCGCGAAAAACATCAACTAACTTGGCGACATTTGCGGGAGTGCTGACTAGACTGACACATCCAAATTCCCGGTTGATTCGTATTCCGCCTGGCGACAGAGAAACCTGCGAATCGGTGAATCGCCAGTTGCTAATGCTGGCTCCGGAAATCCCTTGATCGAGAAACAAATGGAGAAGCATCTCAGAGTCTTTTCGCTGGGAAACTACTCTCAATAGTTGCAGATTTTTCTCCACGCCTCGGCTGTTGCTGGCAAATTCATTGGCTCGCGGATCGTGCACCAGCAGCGGGTTTGCGCGCCAGTGGGTTCCGCCGCTCAGAGTATCCACGGCACGAACCAGTTGATGAATACTGACAGAATGCTTCTTGGCCTGGAAGACGCTGGCGAGATTTGTCAGGCCTTTACTAACCGGTAACTGATAGATAAATCCGCGGCCCGGTTGGTCGACACGTCCGACTTGCGACATGGCCTGAAAGACTGCATCCAAGTCAAATTCATCAACGACGATCGTAATCAATTCCTTCTCATGCTGTTTGGTAATTCGCAGCAATCCCAGTCGGTCACGCAATCCAAATCCACGCACATAGTTAATGGTCGCCCCTTGTGCCCCGGCCTTAATAGCAGCTCGTGCGATGGGATCGGCGGCCCCTCGATCTGTTGTATGGATCAGAGCGGTCAGGTCTCGCTTGAACTTGATATCGAACGAGACTGATTCAAATTGATATTCGCCTGTGGTCCACAGTGGATAGTCATCGGCACATACAAGCTGTTCACAGGGAGAGGAAAAAATGGAGCCAGCCCCGTAGAGCTGCAGTTTGCCCACGATAACAATCTGTTCCATCAGCCGATCGACGTCTTGTCCTGGAACGATGAAATGCAACATCTCCTGTTCCGGCGAGATGGCTGGCAGGAATGCCTCGTACCAATACTGCTGCATCAAGGTTCCACGGGCGCTGGCTGACATCACGTTGCAAGCGCCACTGCCGAGCACTTCCTGGGTCACCGTGCGGGCACTTTGCCGGGGCAATATGGCGGTAACGAATTCGTATCCGGAATAGTCATTAAACGATTTCATCGGCAACTGCGCTCAGTTCCTCTCTTCGCGAACGGCTGACGACAAGTCCCACGAGTAAAACCGTCAGAATGGGGCCGACCGACGCAAGGGCGAGAATTCCGAATCCGTCGATGACTCCGGGAACATTAGCGCCAATGCCCAGACCCATCGCCAAAACCAGGGGTACGGTGATCGGACCTGTGGTGACGCCTGCCCCGTCCCATGCAAAATTCACAAACTCTTCGGATGAAACGAGGGTCAGCAATAACAGCAGGAGATAAGGCGGCACCAGCAGCATGGCTAGATCCAAAGACTCGAAAGCCATTTGAGCCACACCCATCGCAATTCCCATGCCAACGCCAACCGCCACAACCTGCATTAGAAGTCGCTTCTTAAAGACACCGACCGTCACTTCCTCCACGGTTTCGCCCATCGCATTTAAGGCAGGTTCGGCCAGCGTCGCACCGTAGCCTAAGAAAAAGGCGAACAGCATCGTGACGATCTTTCCCGTGACCGGATTATCAAACACCGCCGGAACAGTGGTTGATCCACCCCACGGGACAATTGCCGCAAAAGTGACCGGTATATTGCTACCGAGCTGAGTCCCCAGGGGCGTCAAGCCCATGGTCAGCCCCAGGCTGAAAAACGCCATCCCAATAAGTGAAAATGTAACTCCCAGAGCAATTTCGTCCGCCTTTCTCAGCTTTTCCTTCAAAATCACCAGCAGCGTCAAAAACATGAACACGCACAGTGGCACGATGGCCTGCGCGGATACTCGCAGTGCCCCCAGCAGTTCCTGAATCAACTCCAGGCTGTTATCCCAGGGCCTTTCTGTTTGACTGAGCACGAAATTCTCGATGAGGCCCAATTGCTGTACCTTATGCCAGACGATTTGAGCATCCCGGTGAATAATTTTTCCATCGACCAGGACCGCTTCTCCACCAACGTAACGGGCCTCGTATCCACGTGGATCACCGGGCGGTTTATGGTCTCTGAGATAGGCTTGAAACTCCTCCTCAGAGAACTCAGGGTGTAACGCTGCTTCGATCTCGTCCGACTCTGGCGGTGCAGGATCCTGACGAACTTGAGAGGGCTGCCCACTCCCGACGTATCCTGGTGTCCCGTAGTAATCGTTGGCCACTTGGTGGTACAAAGCGAGAAATAAAACGGCAATAATTGGAAACAGGGAAGCCAATGTTACGATGCCGAAACCAGCATCCGCTCCGCCTGAGCCCTGAGAATTGTCGCTGCCAACAATGCGACAAACTCCAATCCCCAAGGCGAGTACCAGTGGTACTGTCACCGGTCCTGTGGTCACCGCTCCGCAGTCCCAGGCCAGTCCAATGACGGGTGCCAGCAATGGGTCCGTATAGGCGTATAAGGTTAAGCACAGCAAGAGCGTCACCAACGGTAAAACAAGCACCTTGAGTGACCATCCGAGAAAAAATCGAAAGATGCCAAGTGCCACCGCAATGCCGACTCCCACACCGACAGCCAAGACCAACTGCCCCGAAAAATCGTTCAGTAGACTGAACAACAACGGTGCCTCGTCGGGCTGTACTCCCCCACCTGCTTTTTTCAGCACCGCAATTGCTGGTTCCGCAAACGTGGCCCCTACGCCAAGCAGAAACGCAAAGCCCAGAATTGTGGGCAGTTTTGAATTCCGCGGCAGAATCGCCCCGATGGTTTCGCCAAAAGGCATCAGGCCCAGACGCAAGCCCTCCATGAAAAAGGTCAAACCAACAATTACCAACGATACTCCCAGAGCGATGGTTAGACCGTAGACGATGGGCAAGTTCAGCAGAAAAATCTGGAACATAAGAAGGTAAACAATGATAAACCATACGCTGCGGAGCTGCTCGATTGCCTTTTCGCGAAAATACCTCCACAGAATGGACGCAATCCCTCCCATGCCTAACGTGTGAAACGCTGTTCGAGCTGAGTATTTTGGCGGAGGCATATTGCGTCTATTTTACTAACAGCGATTAGCTATCGGTGCTGCCAAGGGTCCTGCGGGCAGGAAGCTGAACAGTATTGTCGGGGATCGCTCCGATGTGTTGTTTGGTACTCACTGACCGACGGCAAGGTCAGCAAGACCGACGGCAAGGTCGGCAACGCTCGATCGAATTGCGGAAGCCTAGCAGACCGACCAAGTGTATGGTAGCACCAGTATGCTATGCACTCTATCACGAAATCAGGTCTTGAAATATGTCATGGTTGGCCGATTTCATGGTTGGCCGATTTCTTGTTCAGCGGGAGCCAACGAGCGTATTGCCTCGGGTGCCAAGTCAGCACCGTTGGGCCAGCAAACAGTTTTACAGACCGAATCGAGGGTGAACCTCGCAAACATGTACGGATCAAGGAGCAGTTCGAAAATCGGGCCTGATAGCAGTGGCCGCAAATCAACCATCGCTATAAAGAGACAAAAAGCGAAGCTGGGCCCGCTTGGATTAATCTACTGGGCGGCCGTCAATTTGGGAGTCGCGAACGGTTCGCGGCCCATAAAGTAGCGGGCACATGGAGTGTGCCAGATAGTTTTTGGATGGTCTTGCGGTTTTAAGCACCCGGAGCGCCACTGAGGGTGCGACTCCGCCTTGCCCTATCCTCCGGGCAGGCATCTTCAGCGTCCTTCAGGATAGTTCACCGGTTGCGCTGCCGGGCGTTTCAACAAGATTCGATGCGGCTCTGCCGCTGCTGAGTCGACTTTGCATCCTCCCAGCGGACCCGGGTTCCAGCATTGGTAGCTCCGCCAGGTGCGTCCCAGAGCGTCAGATTCTACGACGCTGGACCGCCCGCTAGCAAACGCCTTCTCCGTGTCCGCACCCCTGCTGCGGTTCTCCGCCTGTATGACGGCGATCTTTGACCGAATCGGAATAATTCGATTAATCGACAAAGTTTACCGATAAGAAGGTAAATTGGATGGAGTTTGGGCTGTCGACCGTTAAAAGAGAGGGAGAGGATTGGTGGTAAGTCGCATCAGGAAGGGAACGCATTTCGAATTGCGTGGATTCGCAACCGTCAGGCTGAAACGTTCGGGCCAACGAATCTTTGGTTTTGCCATGTTGCTGGCGGCATTACTGACTGCGGTTCAGCGTAGCCATTCGCAAGACTTGCTGCCCGCGCCGGTACGATCCGAACCGGAACCGGCCATGCAAGCGGTGGAAAGTCAATCGTGGGATCCCGTTCATTCGATACATACCGGATCGTTTTCCCATGAAGGCTGGCCTGCACCGCACCTAGTGACGCGGGAGCACGCCCCACCACGGTACCCGCCCGCGTCGGCTGGTGGGGATTCCGCAACCATGAAACATCATTTTTCTGGTGCATCGCGTGTCGCGAACGTTCGGGGGCCCGCGCCAGCGATTCCGCAGGCGGCCACAGAGATTCGGCGACGGACACCCTATTCCTACGGCTATTTTGGTGCCGATCACAAGCAGCATTGGTCGTTACACTTTGGGGCCCGCCAAAATTTCACACGCTGGTCACGTCGTTAGGAGACGAAGGGGAGATTGTTGCTGTCAATGTATTCGAACCGCCGGTCGACCTTGGGGTTGGCGACACTCATCGTCTTGCTGCTGAGCCTGTTGCGTGTGGGGCTGTTGGCGGAGCAACCCTCTGGTTTTCCCGCCGGACAGGAAATCGTTGCGCACGATGGAGCGGGGGAATTTTCTTTGGCACGTCGCCAAGCGGGGCGATTGGCCTTGGAGCAGCGCAAAGCGATGCTGGGGCGAATCGTTCGGGCTCAGATGGGTACCGGCGATCAGTATTCTGCCAGCCGAGATGCCGCAGGGTTGGCTGATCCCCGCGCAATCGCCAGCGGGATTGCGCAAGCGCGTGCTGGCGGTGCGGCCATGGCCGATTTTGAAACATTGATGCAGTTGATAAAGAACACGATTGCTCAGGACACGTGGGATGAAATGGACGGGCCCAGTTCCATGGCACCCTACGCGAATGGCATTTATGTTGACCCGCGAGGGATTGTGCGTGATGTCGACGTCACCGTCCGGGGTCGGGACCGAACTCATGCCGACGATTTGGACCTGCTTCGTGGTCGCAGCAAGCCGCAAACACAAAACGATGATTGGCGTCAGGCCAGCAGCATGCGCTGTGTTTCGCTGCGACGCCTGGGACAGGAATACGTTCGACTGCGGCTTCTGAACCAACCCATCCCCGCAGCAATGCGGAATATGGCGGGCCTTAGTCGCATTGAATACGTCTTTTTGGATGACGAAACGTCCGACGTGATTATCGCGGGCCACGTGGGCGGCGTGGAGTTCCGTGACGGCTGGCACCGCGACCTCACATCGGGCGCCGTTCCGCTGGCTTTGGATTCTTGGCAAGGTGCCGCGTACGCAGTTTTCCATCAGCAGCCCATCGGGTGTACGATCGATCCGACCAACGAGGGCATCGGTCAAGCGTTGGAGGTTTCCAGGCAAACCCTCCAACGTCCGCTTCCCCCAAAAACCGCGGCGGACACGTTGGCCACAGCGTTAGGTTTGCAACGTGTAGAGACGATCGGCATGCCAGGTGATCATCCGTTGGCGTGGATGTTGGTCGAGGCCGATCGGCACATGAAGCAGCTTGCGTTGGGGCAGCACGCGATGCCTCCGGGCGTGCCGAATTATATGGATATGATCCAACGCCATATCGCGTCGGGACCACCGAGCGAGCATCTGCTGCGGCTGTGGTTCACCGCGCAGAGCGTGACGGTGCGGACCGATCCGCAGCGGCAATTATTTCGCTTTGACGGCCCCCCCCTGCAATTAGTTGGTGAAGACCAACGGCCCGACATCAACGGGCAGCGCAGGGTTGCTGGGGTGGATCCGCGGAGTCGTGATTTTGTTAAACATTTTAATCGAGCGTTCCGGCAGACTGCGGACCTGTATCCATTTTATCACGCCCTGGAGGCATTGTACGGAGCCGCCGGTGTAGCGGAATTGCTGCGTCGCGAATTGGAGCCGGAGCGGATGCAATCGTTGTTGGCCCCGTTCGCACAGCTAGGCAGCGACCTGGCCCCGAGGTTACCCGTCCCTCAAGCGGTCGATTCAATCGCTGTCAGCCACCGGGTCCGATCAGGAAAACAGCAACACCAAGTCACGATCGCCAGTGGTGGCGTGTCCGTGGACCCGCGCGGCGTCGTGCCCAGCGAAATAGAAATCTACCCCTCCCTGACGGCAACCCCAAGCCCACAGGATACGGCTCCTGCTGCGGTCAATCGCTGGTGGTGGAACGGAGAAAAATAATGCGAATCGCAGGCAAGGACTTAGCGGGCGCCCTCCCGATGGTCCGCTGCGATTAGACTTCAGACTCCCCCAAGCGAGACCGCGACATTGCCGGCACAGGCCGTTTCCGAAAGCGTGGCCCCCAAGTTAGTCGCAAGCTGTGGCAAATGCCGGCGATGACGCTGGTCAAAAGCGAAGGCCACGGTGGTTCCGTCTTCGTGCCGAAGCAACAGGTCGTTCATCAACCAGCCCCGCCGCAGTTCCATTTGGAACGAATGAAACGCGATCGTCATTGATTTCGCGGGCAGAAACCAGCGTCGTTGTTCGATCTTCCAACAATCCGAATGCCGTGCAATCTTAACCTTCACGTTTTTCGCAAACGGGCCGTACCTTCGATCGGGAAAACCCGTCACGACCGTTGTTTGGGTGGGCGGTCGGATCGGTAACAGACAACCTGCCAAACCACCAAAGATCAAGCGGCTGACCTTGACCATTTGCCGATGCATCACCCGGTAGACCAGAGCGGCGGCCGCAAACAGCAGCAAATTGACGATCGTCGCCAATAGCGGGCTGAAGGCGTACAACGCCAGCAACGCGGCGCAAACGGTCTTGTTGAGCATCTCAAAGAATGCATCCACCAATGGAACCGGAGTCAAAAAAATCGCGAACTCCAACACGAATCGTACGGTACGGATCACAACGAAATTCAGCACCATTGCAAGGCTCAGCAGCGCGTCGGCGGAAAAACTGACGATCCCCGCATGCACGACCGGTGGAGGTTCCGCACCGCCATCGGTCCAGGTGGCCGTTAGGCGGATCGTTAGCAAGATGATAATCACCGAGTAAGATTCCAAGAAATCAGCAGCCTGTGCAATCAGCTTGCTGACCTTGAAAAACCGCGGGATAGAAGTGCCCAGGGTCAGAGTAAAAAACACCCAGAACACCGCCGGATTTCCCAGTATCCTCGCCGAAGCAAGCAGCGAATTATCCGCGACAAAATCGGGCCCCCACAACGACAATCCCGACAGCACTGCGACACCAAAAAAGGGAGACATCGCCAGTGGCGCCAAAGGCCCCAGCCAATCGATAACCCCCAACTGCCCAGCCCACTGCGACGCCGCAGCAATATCCGCTTCTTTGATCGCAGCAGATTCGTGGCCGCCAGCCGCCCCACAGGCAACAAGCACGAACACGCAAAAGACAGTTTTCATGGCAGGTCCCCAAAACCGGTCGCAAAAGGACAGCGTCTCGCGTCCCGAGCCCCATTCCAAGCCCTTGTCTGAGGATCCGTTTGGTCTCGCGAAGGCGATGCAAGCCGTTTGGACATTGACGACTTTTCCACGATCGAATAGAACAGCATTTTATTCAGCGGTTCCTGCAACCCCCTTTACGTAGAGGTTACCCGTGACGATTAGCGTATCGCAAGCCAGGACTTTGTGCACCAAGGCAGAGTTGGACCTTGTCGTTTCCAGCACGCCACGTCATATCGGCAAACTGGACGTCAAGCAGCTTCGCTCCGCGATCCGCCGGACCAGGACAATGCGAGACAAGTGGCGTGATTTGGGGGAACAGCAAATCCGCGGGACGAAGACCAACGACCCAGGCAATCTGGATCGGGCCAATGCTCGCAGTGCGGAGAAACTGCAGCTTTTCAACGAAACGTTAGCCCGCTACGAAACCAGGCTGGAACGTGTGGGTGCCGGTGGCAAGCAGACTGCGGCCGGTGGTAGCGCGGCCACGCGAACGCCCAAGCAGGTGCGTGCCAAAGGACATCGGGCTTCGCGTGCCGAGATTCGCGATCAATTAAATGCAAAGACCGATAAGCTGAACAAGCAGCCCCAGTCGGCGACCAAAAAGAAAGCCACGGCAAAGACCGGCAGTTCCGCGACGAAGAAAACGGCGACAAAGAAAACGGC
>SLFV01000185.1 GCA_007124075.1 Roseimaritima sp. | reverse complement strand
CGTGCGGATGGACATACAGCTCAATGTAGGCGTCCCCTTCTAAAGTGGATGCGTCTGGCGGCAAGGGCTGCTTCGATGTAACCGGCACCAACGGATCAATTTTGCCGTCGATCAACGGCGTTCGATAGACATGAACCTCCACGTCATCGGGGCTGACAACGCGAATTATTCCTGCCGACCATGGAACCAGAAAACCGATGGCTTCACCACGGGCAGCATACAGCCTGTTGTCCGACAGACGCCGCCCGTCCGGATGGCGGATAGGAACGGTTCCGACGGCAGGGGTATCCGCGGCAGGACGCAATCGTGTAGTACGGCCCGCAACCGACGTCGGAAGGTCAGGCAAAACGGCCGGGTTGACTGGTTCTAGCTTATGCACCGGAGGCGGCTGATAGGCGGGGTCCCCCGGTTTGCGAGGACGCAGCCACAGTTTGAAGTAGGGGGCGCGGCTGCGTGAACTTTCACGACTGTACAGAAAGCGATTCGGAAATAAACGATATTCGATATGGTTCCCCTGGCGTGTGTACTCGCTGCCCACGTCATCAATGACAAAAAAACCATGGGAGAAACCTTCCAGACGCGCCTGTACAACTGCTGGATCGATTGCGATCGTCTGCCAACCATCCCTGTCGGGGCTGGTCGCGTCGGCAAACCCCCACTGTGAACCCCCGTTACCCAACACGACCCCGGTAATGTCCGGACTATCGCTAGCCCAAGGCACATCGGTGCCCGCTTGCCAGAGAAAACTACTGCCTTCCTCGGTCACGGCATAATTCGTCCCACTCCCCTCGTGCCACGGTGCCATGATGGAGGAAACGGTAACGCGCCCCAACGATTCGTCCCCTGCGATCTTGACATGCAACTCGGCCCGCTCGCAGACCATTTCCGCCAAGGGTGCTGGATCAAAATCAATCAAAAAAAACTCCTGGATTCCTTTCAGTTTCAACCGCGACGCGGCACCATTGTTACCGGCCTGTTCTGAGGGAAAGGCGGAGATCCAAGCATCGCGGCTGACTTCGACACGACGACCCGACTGGAGATCTTCTGCGGACACTTTCCAGGCGTCTGGGACTGCGGTCGCCAGCCAACCAAGAAAAACCATACCAACCATTCGGCGAACCTGCACACCCATCGTTGCCTCCCCGCGATTACATAAACAAATTGCCAACTTCCGGCATCCGACCATACGCATACGCTAACAGTTTCAGCGGATGGACCACCGCGCTATCGACGCCGTGCTCAATTTGCATCCGACACGCCGCACATTCGCTGGCTGCCAGCGGGGCCGAAAGGTCGCGCAGAGCGGAGATCATTGGCCAGCCGATTCGCAAGCTATTGCGGTAATTCTTTTTTTGCATTCCCCACGTTCCCGCCATCCCACTGCAACCCGCGTCAATCGCGTGGACCGTCAGTCCCGGGATCAAATCCATCAGTAAAGGGCCAGGGTTTCCGTCGTCGATCGCGCGCACATGGCAGGGTTGGTGGTAAGCAACCGTGGTGGGGACGGGGCGAAAATCCAAAGTTAATTCGTTGCGTCGGTGCATGTCCCACAAATACCGACATGCTTCGTGAGTGTTCTCCGCAACCAAGCGTGCATCTTCGTCGTCCAGCAAGTTCAGATATTCGTGCTTCAGACACAGAGCCGCAGCGGGTTCGGTTGCAACAATCTGATAGCCCTGCCGTACCGCGTCAGCCAGCAAACGCACATTGTTCACCGCCAATTTTTTGGCGGTTTTCAAATCCCCGTGCGATATTTGTGACATCCCGCTGTACAACTGCTTCAGCGGAACGTACACTCCGACGCGATTTTGCAACAGCACTTCCACTAACGCGCGGCCGATCGCGGGATCATGGTAGTTTGCGAAATAATCGGTGAAGTACACGACTTTCCGACCCGATTGACGCAAAGGACGTGTCAAACGTCGACGGGCCGCATACCGCATAAACGTATTACCGGTGATCAGCGGCAAGCGACGGGCACCACTGATGCCTAGAAACCGTTCCAATAGCCAACGCGAGAATCGCCCCGTGAGGACTTGGTTTGTCAGCCATGGGAAACGTGACAATAGAGGGGCCCAAGCATCAAACCGGCAGACCAACATCTCCGACACCGGCAGGCCATTTACCTGAACGTGTTGCCCCTTGATTTCACTGGCAATCTTAGGGATGTCGACCGCTGCGGGACACTCCAACCGACATTGGTGACAATGAAAGCAAAGATCAGCGACCGCTTTTGCGCGGTCTCCCTGCAAGGTCTCCGGTGATAACTCACCCGTGATAATTCCGCGCAAAAGGTTTGCTTTCGACCGCGGCGTCGCTTCCTCCGTGGGCAACACGCGAAAGACCGGACACTGGCGTTGCTCCGGTGCAGTCGTGCGACAGCGTCCGCAACCGTTGCACTGTCGGACGGCGCGATCAATCGACGAATCAGGCTGCCAGTTTTGCAAAACCGTCAACTGCCAGCGTCCAGGTTCGGCTTCATCTTCTTGATACTCCTGCTGCGGTTCGGCAGCCTTGGGGGTCGTGCCGGGATTCCCCAAAATATCAATTTGCGGCGTGACCAAGCGTAAATTTTCGTCCGCAGTTTGTAGGCTAGCGCCGGTAATCTTCCCTGGATTAAAGCGATTACTGGGGTCAAACAAGCGCTTTACTTCGGGCATGGCTCGCCACACCTCGCCGTACTGGCGCGGCAACAGCCAGGAGCGACTGAGCCCCGATGCGTGTTCCGCGGAGACGGTACCTTCATGCCGCCAGACCGTATCGCTGATCCGTTCGGAAAGACCACGCAATCGTCGGCGTGCTGACTCATCCGCCAGATCTAAAAACGGTCGCACGTGCAGTTGCCCGTGCCCGGCATGCGCGAAGACAAACGCAGTGATCTGCTCCGCTTGCAACGCCGCTTGAATCTCACTGAGCACCGCTGGCAACGCTTGCAACGGAACTCGAAAATCCTCCACAAACGGCAACGCGCGCGCATTCCCCTTCAGTTGATAGACGCGAGGGATCACACGCCGGGACAAACGCCAAAACATATCGCGTTGGCGACGCTGAACGGTCGTCAGCGCAGCAAACGCCAACCCTAGTTGATCGCGAATTTCATCCACCAGAACTGCCAGCCGATCACGCAGTTCATACATCGTATCCCCCTGCAATTCGACCAGCAGCATCGCTTCCGCCTGACGCGGAATCAGTTCTTCTTACTGCGATTCGGTCTCTCTCGCGATCTCCAGTAACCGACGATCCATCAGATCGCACGCAACAACCCCCTGCCTAACCGCCGCGATCGCTCCCCGTGCCGCCAGTTCCAGTCGTGAGAAAAAAAGCAACGCCACACCGCGATGTCCCGGCATCGGTTCTGTCCGCAGGGTGGCCTCCGTGAACAACGCCAGCGTACCCTCGGTGCCACACAGAAATTTTGCCAAGTCGATTTGCGCGCCTGCAAGACAATCGTCAACGCGGTACCCACCCCGCAAGATCCGTCCCGATGCAACCAGTTGTTCGATCGCCGCAGCGTTGCGGTCCAAAATGTGCCGCATGCCTGCGGCCCAACGACCGGGGATCCCAGGCTCCTCGACGCCATGCCGCGAAACCTCCACGATTTCCCCACCGCTGGTTACCGCTTGCAACGAAACCACGGTCTCTCGCGCCGAACCGTAGCGAAGATAATGGCTGCCCGATGCATCCACCGACAGAACACTGCCCATCGTGGTGACGCTCCGCGTCGCCGGATCGGGACCATAGACGCGACGATAACCGCGAAGCTGGCGATTCAAATTCGCCAGCACAACACCAGGCTGGACGCGTACGCTGGACCCTTGTTGAAGCACCTGCAGGCGGCGCATGTAACGCGAAAAATCAATGACTAAGCCGCGACCGAGCGATTCCCCCGACACGCCGCTGCCCGCCCCGCGAGCGTGAAGTGAGAGATGATGTTCGTTGGCATAACGTACGCAGGTGGCTACATCGGCCGCCGTTCGCGGACGAACAACACCCAGCGGTCGCAGTTGGTAGACGCTGGCATCGCTTGCGTACAGTTGGCACGTCAACGGATCGCACAAGATGTCTCCCTGCAGGATCCCGCGAAGATCATCTTGAATCCGTTGCTGTTCTACATCCACAACATCCCCCGTTGATCTACTTGCTTAGCTACCAAGTTCGAACGGGGGAACTTCACCCCCGCTGCAACACGACGGGCGGAGAACCATGAACGCTTGCGTGCTAGACCAGATTCTTACGGACAGCCCAAACTGCTGCCTGTGTACGATCGCTGACCCCAATTTTACGCAAAATATGCTGGACGTGTTCCTTTACCGTTTCGTAGCTGATTCCCAGGGCTTTTGCGATTTCCTTGTTCGTCAAACCGTGCGCCATCTGCGTTAATACCTCCCCTTCACGCTGTGTCAGGGGAACTTCGATATCGCCGGGCATTCGCTTGTTGGAAAGGTGGAAGGAAACCCGCCGATTTTTATCTCGGCCCCAAATCAACTCTCCTTCTGCGACTGACTTGACGCTCTCAAGCAACGTCTCTCGAGACACATTCTTGACCAAATAGCCTGCCGCGCCCCAGGCATACGCCCGCGCCATGTAGGTCGGATTGTCGTATGCGGAAAAGAGCAAAATCGGCAGGTCAGGGTGGTCCAGTTTGATCCGCCCTAACGCATCTAAACCGTCGCCCCCTTCCATCCTGATATCCAGGAGAACCACATCCGGTTTTAGCTCATTGACTTTCTTCAATGCCTCGGCTGAGGATTCCCCCTCCCCGCATACTTCAATCTCCGACCCCTCGAACGCCTGTTTCAACCCCAGCCTTACGACTTCGTGATCATCAATTATTAAGAGACGAATGGACATTTAAATCTCACCTTTTGAAAAAACTTGAATCAAGCCACCATCGAAGCGACTTGGGACAACATGAACAGTGGCCTCACTTGCCCGAAACAACCCACAGCCAAACAAAATCCATCGAGGGAGCCGATTCTCACTTTGCAACCATTTCCCACGTTTGAGGGGCGAGCGAATGAACTTGGTGCCACTGCCAGCGGCACCAAACCCGCTATCATAGTGATGACCGTCCGATTCCGCACGCCCACCCGCTACCCGAAGCCAGCCAGCCGAACGGGGGCCTAAAACTATACACCCACGGCACGCATTCCCGGCGAACAACGTTTAACCGAAGGTAACCCGAAGGTAACCCGCACGTTCAATCCCCCCCAAAGCATGGCCGGCATTCACCAGCATAGCGATTTAAACGCAAACACCACGCCAAATCACACAGAAATTAAACGGGTGGATCCCCAAAGGATAGGGTTTGTCCGTTGCCTCCACCGTCAATTGTAGTGACTGAGGAATCCCCTACAATCGGTTCCCACTAAAAATGGTCAGTCGGGCTTGGATTCCGTCGTTAAAAAAGGCGCAGACCGCAAAACGGTGATTTCGACCTGACGCTTGCTGGGCGGTGGGACACGACGTGCCACTCGCTTTCTCGGTGAAAACCGACAAAGAACCGTCATGCGACGTCCGCGACGCGGTCCATTTGGGAAGGCATCGTCTTAGCGTCGGCGGTGCCGGAGAGAAGTCCTTGCTGCGTTTTCTTTCCAATTGAGTGCCACGGCGTGAACTGCTGTCCGGTGTCGCCATCCCCAAAGCTCACTTTCGCAGCGAATGCAAAAAAATCTTCTGGTCGATTATCGAACAAAAAGCGTGGGAATATCGTTTCCTACCAACCGCGAACGGCGAGGGTCGCTAGCAAAAACAGTTGACAGTCGGGGGTCGACCGATAGGATGACCGGCAGTCCGACGGTACCTCTGGCAGCGGAAAATTATTGTGGAAAAAATGTTTGAAATTTGAGCCGTTTTGGCGCGGGATTTGAGCATTTTCCTTGTGCATTGTGACCGCAATAATATTAGCTTTGCCAGCTTTTTCGTTGGGAATCGCGGTTCAAACCGAGGTGTTTTTCGGCCCTGCTGCCGTCCCACTTTGCCTAGTGGGTCCAGGTGTTAAGGGAGTTTGATATTTGCGGGCTTCGCTATGACGTGTTGCAACCCAGCGGCGTCTTGCGACCGGGCATGGATATATTCGGGGGAGGGGGACATGGGCGTCGAGCAACAACACGTACCTTTGACCTATCGACTGCAGGTCATGGGGTGCTTGGCTGCGATGTCTCGGGAGAACCTTGGGGGCAACGCCGCAAACATTCTTCTCTGCGAGTCGATGGCTGACGATCGTGGTCGTCCGGGAGTGGCGGAACGCGATTGGAGTTTGCCGAAGCCTTGGTGTCTCGTAAATCTGCCGCGATGGTGAACAGTTTAATCAGATCGTTTTGTTTGCATGGGAGTAAAAGTGACATGGGTTGGACGGTCAATGAAACTGGCGTAATGCGAGTACGTAAGCGTGACGGCAGGGAAGCGGAGTTTGATCGATCAAGGATCGAACAGGCAATCGAGAAAGCTTTTCGTTGCGAGCTGAATTTGGCGGACGGCCAGCCTTTATCGAGCGACATCCATCAAGACGTCCTGGGGATTGTCGAACAGGTGGTTGTCCTGGTGTCGGATGCCAGCAGAGCCGAGCCTTTGCACGTCGAACAGATCCAGGACGTGGTTGAAATCGGCTTAATGCAGCGGCAGCACTTCAAAGTCGCGCGCCGTTACATTTTGTACCGGACGGAGCATGCAAGGATGCGTGCGGTGCGTCATGCCGAACCCGCGATCAGCGACGAACCAAGCACGGTGAGCGTGGTTCCTCAGGTGGAAATTGAACCGGGCGTGTTTGTCCGTTTTGACATTGGCCGGCTACGTAATTTTTTGATCTCGCTACCTGAGGCTGATTCGCCCAATATCTCGGTTGACGAATTAATTGACGAGGTGGTCAAGGGTTCGTTTACCGGAATGACCACCGGTGACATCGCCCGATCGTTGGTGCTGTCGGCGCGGAGCCGGATTGAAGTTGACCTGGACTATGATCGCTTGGCTTCGGCCTTGCAGTTGGCGATCATTTACCGTCAAACTCTGGGTACTTCGCAGATCCGAGACGATTTTGATTTGACGTACCGCAATCAGTTCGAACACTACGTCATCGAGGGTATCCAGCAGCAGCGACTGTCAGAGGATTTGCGGAATTTCGACTTAAATCGGCTGGCGGATGAGCTGAAAATTGATCGGGACGGGTATTTTCGCTACTTGGGCGTTCAGACCATTTACGATCGGTATTTGCTGCATGTGGAAGGGCGACGGATCGAGACCCCGCAATATTTTTGGATGCGTGTTGCGATGGGCCTGGCGGCATCCGAATCGGCTGCGTCGCGCACCGATCGCGCGATCGAGTTCTACGATTTGCTGTCGTCGTTCTGCTACACCAGTGCAACCCCCACGCTGTTCAACTCCGGGACTCGGCATCCTCAACTTAGCAGTTGTTATCTGACGACCGTGCAAGACGATCTGGGGCATATTTTCAAAAGCATCGGTGATAATGCGCAGTTGTCCAAATGGGCAGGCGGGCTGGGTAACGACTGGACTAACGTTCGCGCGATTGGCTCACGGATCAAGGGGACCAACGGGGAAAGCCAAGGTGTGATCCCGTTTTTGAAAATCGTCAACGACGCGGCGATTGCGGTCAACCAAGGTGGCAAGCGAAAGGGGGCGGTCTGTTCGTACCTGGAACCGTGGCACTTGGACTTTGAGGAATTCCTGGATTTGCGAAAAAATACGGGAGACGATCGCCGTCGAACGCACGACATGCACACGGCGGCCTGGATTCCTGACCTATTCATGCAGCGTGTGCGTGATGGTGGCCAGTGGACGCTATTCTGCCCCAGCGAAGTCCCGGATCTGCATGACTTGTATGGCAAGGCGTTTGCTGAACGCTACGAACATTATGAGCGTTTGGCCGATGCGGGCAAGTTTCGTCAGCACCGCCGCGTGCCAGCGACCGATCTGTGGCGAAAGATGCTGACTCGGTTGTTCGAAACCGGGCATCCGTGGATCACGTTTAAGGATCCCTCCAACATCCGCTCGCCCCAAGACCATACCGGTGTGGTTCATAGCAGTAACCTATGTACGGAAATCCTGCTCAACACTAGCGTTGACGAAACCGCAGTATGTAACCTGGGAAGCGTCAATCTGGGTAGACACGTCAAAGATGGCCAGCTTGACTTGCAGCAATTGGAACGGACGGTCACCACCGCGATGCGGATGCTGGACAATGTGATCGACATCAATTTCTATCCGACACGGGAGGCCAGGACGTCCAACACCCAGCATCGACCGGTTGGTTTGGGGGTTATGGGCTTTCAAGATGCGCTGCATCAACTGGGTACGCCCTACGCCAGTGAGGGTGCGATGGATTTTGCGGATCGCAGCATGGAAGCGATCAGTTATTTTGCGATCCTGGCTTCGTCGAAACTGGCTGCTGAACGCGGGCGATACCAAAGCTTTGACGGCTCCAAATGGGACCGTGGGATCCTGCCGATCGATTCCATCGGCTTGCTGGAAGAATCACGCGGCGAACCGTTGGACCTGGATCGCTCCTGCCAGATGGATTGGAATATTGTCCGTGAATCGATTCGCCAGCACGGGATGCGCAACAGCAACTGCCTAGCGATCGCACCGACGGCCACGATTTCAACGATCGTCGGTGCTTCGCAGTCGATCGAACCGACCTACAAGTACCT
>SLFV01000437.1 GCA_007124075.1 Roseimaritima sp. | reverse complement strand
GGGATGATCGTATCGATATCGTTGATTGCAATTTGCACGCTGGCGTCGCTGGTTGGTTCGTTGATGCCGATCATCGCGGAGCACTTTGGGGTCGACCCGGCGGTTATCAGCGCCCCGTTTGTAACCACAATTGTCGACGCAACCGGCCTGATAGTCTACTTCATCATTGCGCGGGCAATCTTCGGAATCTAAAACAGGGCAGCGTTCCCACCTGGTCCATGGGGCGGGTTAGCTGGCCCCGGTCATCAGGGCCAAGCGTCGTGCTTGCGCGGCGATTTGGCTTTGCAAGTCGCTGGCCCGCTGCTCCAGATCCTGCAAATCCTGAATGCCGTGTTGCTGCCGCAACCGAAAGGTCCGCGCTTCGTTCTCTTGCAAGGTAATTTGTATTTGTAATCGTATTTCTCGCTGTTCCAAACGCTCCGCCCAACGCTGCAACTGTTCAGCAATGTCCGCGGTATGCTCCTGCAATAGACTGCAGGGAGGTTGCGGTCCCGGTGTCGAGCCGCCGCGAGGTTGGTGGACCATAGGAAAGCGAGGACCGGGGATCCCATGCGCCGCTTCCGGTCTTGTTTCCCCACGATTGTGCAGCAGATCGGAGCTTGCTGCGGTCGATCCATGCCCGCCGCTTTCTGTTTGTTGCGGTCTGTGTGAGACGTTATCCACGGCGCGATCGCGGCGACCTTTGAGGTTCTGGAGCAGCATTCTTATGAACCTGGATCGATGGACTGAGAAGCCGACGGGCCGATCGTGCGATCTTGTTGAGTGGTTGCTTGCAGCTTTCGCAACTCAGCCATTCGCTGGTCGACTTGTCGGAGCAGTGATTGTACGACGCAGATTTTTGTTTCCAATTCGGCCTGCATTTCCCTTTGCAAGTCAAACATCGCTCCCTGCCAGCGGAGTGTTTCGACCGGAGCGTCAGCGAGGGGGGCTCCCGAGCGTTGGTCGTGAGCCAACGTCCGAACCGCCTGTTGGTGTTGCCGCTCACGATCCCAAATACGCCGTCGGGCACGAAGTTGACGCCGCAGCAGGATCCAGCCCAACAGGACGAATCCAGCCACCATCATCATCTGCGGCATTTGGGGTGTCGATGGGTTCAGCATGTTGACGTGAGCTTGTAGTCAGCGATGGTTCGGTTGAACGTCACCGTCAAAGTATCGGCAAGCACGCTAGCAAGCAGCACTTTGGATCGCCATCAATCGGTCATAACGGTCGTGCCAGACGAAGGGGAGCACAATCGTGCTAATCGGCGGGATTCGCTGCGGTCATGCATGCCGACAAGGATTCGGCAAGGCAGAGGTTCGGAGCAGGAAACGCCGCGGCCAGGCACCGGCTGACTGCTTGTCGATACCATTCGCCGTCTTGGTGCCACAGCATCTAAGAATATCCCCACGATCCGCATCCTTTCTCGCCGCCGACACGGCGATGTCCGAGCTGGAGCTTCTAAAATAAATCCTTCCATCCCAGGGGTCTGTTAACGATTAAGATTGGGGTAGTCAAATTCGCCAGAATTCCTCTCACTCGGGGAAGTCTGGCGAATTCCACGATGGATCAACCCTAATTTTAGGCTGTCTCAGGCCACGGGTGTGTTGTTGCAGCACGATGCTAATTTGCATGGCACCGCGGACTTCTGCCTTGTCCATGATGTGAGGCATTAAAAAACGAATCTTTTTCACGATGGTTCCTTGGCTATACTGGGACCTCGAAAGCGGGCGGAGTCCCTGTCGGACGCGAGGGAGGTCGGCTTGCGACCGTTACGGTGTCAGGAGGCTTTTACTGATTTCCCTAGTTCCCTAGTTCACTTGTTTGATTTGTTTAATGGTCCCATCATGAAACGAACAAAGCCTTGCCGGATGCTTTTCCGCATGGGGGTCGTAAGCGTTTTTGCGTGTCTCCTGCCCGATAGTGGCAAAGCGTTGTGTCAATCTCCGGGGCAACCCCGCCGGTTTGACGTTGTGGTCTATGGCGGAACTTCGGCTGCGGTGATTGCAGCGGTTGAGGTGAAGTCGACTGGGCAGTCGGTGGCGATCGTTTGTCCGGACAAGCACCTGGGCGGGTTGACCAGTGGCGGCTTGGGGTGGACCGATACCGGGAACAAAGCCGTCATTGGTGGATTGGCTCGCGATTTTTACCAGCGAATTTGGCAGCACTATGATCAGGAAGAGGCTTGGAAGTGGCAAACGCGTGCTGCCTATGGTAACCGTGGTCAAGGCAATCCCGCGATTGATGGAAAACAGAAAACGCAGTGGATCTTTGAACCGCACGTTGCGGAAGCGGTTTTCGAACAGTACATCACGCAGTTTCAAATTCCGGTCTTTCGGGACCATTGGTTAGACCGCGATACGGGTGTACGCAAAGTCGATACTCGGATCGATACGATCACCATGCTCAATGGAGCAGAATTTGCTGGCAAGGTGTTCATTGACGCCACCTACGAGGGTGATCTGATGGCGGCGGCGGGGGTCGATTACCACGTGGGTCGCGAATCACAACAGCAATATGGGGAGCAATGGAACGGCATCCAGACCGGAGTCTTGCATCATCGTCATCATTTCGGCGTGCTGCCCGACAAAATCAGCCCGTACCGGGTGCCCGAGGATCCCCGTAGTGGACTGTTGCCCAGAATCAGTCCCGATCCGCCGGGGGAGTTTGGGGCGGCTGATCAACGTGTCCAAGCGTACTGTTTTCGCTTGTGCATGACGGACCATCCCGACAATCGGATCCCGTTTCCAAAACCCGAAGGTTACGATCCCCAGCAGTACGAACTATTGGGGCGAATCTTCGCTGCTGGCTGGCGGGAGGTGTTTTCTAAGTTTGATCCGATCCCTAATCGGAAGACCGATACGAATAACCATGGCCCCTTTAGTTCCGACAACATTGGCTATAACTACGATTATCCCGAAGCCAGTTACCAGCGTCGACAGGAGATCATTCAGGAACACCGTCGCTACCAACAGGGTTTGCTGTATTTCATGTGTACCGACCCGCGTATCCCTGCGGATTTGCAAAAGAAATTGAAGACATGGGGGCTCGCGGCCGATGAATTCGTCGACAACGATCATTGGCCGCATCAAATTTATGTCCGCGAGGCGCGGCGGATGCGCGGGCGACATGTGATGACCGAAAACGAATTGTTAAAGCGACGTCCCACGCCCCAGCCGATTGGGATGGGGTCGTACACGATTGATTCGCACAATGTGCAGCGCTACGTAACTCCTGAGGGCTATGTTCAAAACGAGGGGGACATCGGTGTCCCGACGAAAGGCCCGTATCAGATTTCATTGGGTTCGATCCAGCCGCGGGAGCAACAGGCGGCCAACCTGTTGGTTCCGGTAGCGGTATCCAGTTCGCATATCGCGTTTGGGTCAATTCGGATGGAACCAGTATTTATGATTTTGGGGCAATCGGCCGGAGCCAATGCGGTTCTGGCGATACAGCTTGACCTGCCGGTTCAGCAGGTCCCCTATGAGCGGGTCGAAGCTCGCCTCATCAAGGCGGGCCAAGTCTTGCACTATGATGGTCCAGCGGCGGGCGGTATCAGCCTGAAGTCGGTTGAAGGTATCGTCATTGATGACGAACAAGCCGAGCGGTTGGGGCAGTGGCAGCACAGCACCGCCACCGGTGGTTGGATCCATCGCGGGTACTTGCACGATGGTGCCGCCAAACAGGAGGCACGGTTGCGATTCCAGACCGACCTGCCCGCAGCGGCGAAATACCGCGTCGAATTTGCCTACCCACCACTGGAAAACCGTTCCACTGCCACCGCCGTCACGATCCACCATCGCGACGGCACCACCACGGTCCACGTCAATCAGCGACAGCGTCCGGGAAACGCCCCTTTTGAATCCCTGGGCGAGTTCGAATTCTCCGCCGACCGTCCGGCGATTGTGGAGGTTTCCAACAAGGATGCTGACGGTTACGTCGTAGCCGATGCGGTTCGCTGGGTTGCGATTTCAGCCGCAGCCGAGCAGTGACGTCTACGTGCGGACGGTGCCCTGCCAAACTTATTTTAGTGTAAGATGAAGGGTTGCAGGAGATACCTGCTCCTTCTTCGGGGTGGAACCGCCGGGAAACAAAGCCAACGGGGTTCCCAACGGTCGCTTCGCCATTCCGAAGAAAACCGGAAAATCAATCCGCCGGCGCTGCTGGCTGGCGGTTTTCGGGTCTGCCGGCAACTTTCTTTTCGGAGCAATTGAGCGATGATCAATTTGACAGGGCGCGGCAAATCGCAAACTTGTAACGGTCAAACCCGTCGCGACTTCTTGCAGGTCGGAACGCTGGGGGCTGTTGGTTTGGGTTTGCCACATTATTTGGCCGCTAATCAACAGGGTGCGGTGGATCCGGCCAAAGAGGGGCGCTCCTGCATCATGATTTTCAATTTAGGGGCTCCCAGCCAGTTGGACACCTTCGACATGAAGCCGGAAGCTCCCGCCGAAGTCCGCGGTCCGTTCAAACCGATATCAACCAGGGGGGATTTTCAGGTCTCCGAAATCCTGCCCAAACATGCAGAAGTCGCGGACAAGTTTTCGATCGTGAGGTCCTGCTTTCACACCGCTGCTGCGGTCCACGACGCCGGTTGGCAGATGCTGCAAACCGGACGACAGTTTACCGGCGGCACGAATTACCCACATGCCGGTGCGGTGGTGCAGTACTTGCGCGGCCGTCGGGGGGATTTGCCAGCGCATGTCGTCTTGCCAGAAAAAATGGGACGTGGTGGGGGGAATTTGCCCAATGGTCAAGCCGGCGGCTTTCTTGGCAAGAGCTACGATCCGTTCGAGTTATCAGCGGATCCGTCACAACCCAATTTTCAGGTCCCTGATTTGCTGCCACCCGACCAACTGGGGGATGTTCGTATCGATCGTCGCCGGCGGATGCGAGCCGCGATCGAGGGGAGACTGGCGGCATTCGAAACCGCGGAATCAGCTCGCATGCTGGATGAAAACTTCACGGCGGCGTATCGGTTGATGAGCAGTCCCGAAGCGCGGGCGGCGTTCGATCTGACGCAAGAACCGCAAGCCGTTCGCGAGCGGTATGGGATGAACCGTTTCGGTCAGTGCTGCTTGTTGGCACGACGTTTGATCCAGGCGGGGGTCCGCTTTGTCACGATCAACACGTTTCTAACCGTATTCAACGAGGTCACTTGGGATATTCATGGAACCAAACCGTTCACCAGTATCGAAGGGATGCGAGATATTGTGGCACCAATGTACGATCAGGCCTACTCGGCGTTGATTGATGACCTGGATCAACAGGGAATGTTGGACGATACGCTCGTAACGTGCTTAGCGGAATTTGGTCGCACTCCGAAGGTCAACCCCGCCGGTGGGCGTGATCACTGGCCGCAATGCTTTACTTGTACCTTCGCTGGCGGAGGAGTCCGCGGTGGCCGCGCGATCGGAGCCAGCGATCCTATCGCTGCGGTCCCCGCCGATCGACCGACCAATCCGGGTGAAATCGTGGCCACGATTTTTCACTCCTTGGGGTTGGATTTGCATGCAGAAATACCCGGACCCGGCAGTCGACCGTTTCCCTTGGTGGATTTCGGTACTCGAGAAATTCGCGAACTGTTTAGCTGACACCCTCGCGTCCCTTAACAACACACCGTCAAAATTTGGTCTCTAGACGATGCTCGCCACCACCAGACTTTTTCTTTTTGCCGGATCGATCGGCTTGGGTTGCGGCCTAACACTTTCCGCCCGTGCGGAAACCCCGTTGGTGGTCAGAGCGGATCAGACAAATTCCGATGCCACTGGTGTCGCCGCCCCATCAGACGAAACGGGCATTCAGGTCTTGCCGGAAACGTTCACATTGGTCGGGCCCCAATCCAAGCAGAGGGTTGCGGTATTTGCTGCCGCAGGGCATCAGATTCAGCAACTGGTCGCATGGGGCGATGTTACCGTGGAACTGGAAGATCCGCGGATCGCGAGCTTTAAGGGGGGGGTCGTGCGCCCTTTGGCGGCTGGAACGACACGCCTGATCGTCCGCGACCAGCGCGGCTGGCAGAGTCAGGCGACGATTGTGGTTCGTGGATTTGACGCGTCGGCCCGAGTGAGTTTCCAGCATGATGTGCAGTCGGTCCTTTCGCGTCTGGGCTGCAATATGGGGGCTTGTCACGGGGCATTGGCTGGCAAAGGTGGTTTTCGGCTCAGCTTGCGTGGCTACGACACCGCTGCCGATTATCACGCCATCACGCGCCACGCCAACGGTCGTCGAATCGAAATAGCTAATCCAGGTGAAAGCCTGTTGCTTGCCAAACCGACCGGGGCGCTTCCACACAAGGGGGGGCTGCGGCTGGAGGTCGATTCCGATGACTACCAGTTACTGGCTCAGTGGATCGCAGACGGGGCACCGGCCAGTCCCGGCGATGAGCCCGAACTGATTGATCTTTCGGTATTGCCCGAACGGGCGGTTCTGCAAACAGGAGATCGCCTGCAATTGCTGGTGACCGCCAATTATTCTGATGGCAGCCGTCGTGACGTGACGCACTGGTCAAAGTTCACCGCGACGGATGAGTCGGTCGCATTGGTTGACCAGCATGGTCAGGTACACGTGCAAGGGCCAGGGGAATCAGCGGTGTCCGTGTGGTTTGGAAGTCGCTTGTCGCTTGCACGGTTGACGATTCCGTTTGCTTTGACCGCAAATGATGCGGGCCAGTTCGAATCCGAGGAGCCGTCCCCTGCGCGGCACAATTTCATCGACACGCTCGTTGCTCAGCAATTGCGGCAATTAGGTTTGGCGGCTGCCCCGACGTGCGATGATGCGACTTTCATCCGTCGTGTGACGCTGGACTGCGTCGGACGTTTGCCAACGATGGAAGAAACACAGCAGTTCCTGGCAGACACGTCGGTTGACAAGCGCGAGCGATGGATCGAACGCTTGCTGGCGCGGGACGAATTTGTCGATTACTGGGCCTACAAATGGAGCGACGTGTTGCTGATCAATGGGACGCTGCTGCGTCCGGCAGCGGTCAAATCGTTTTATCAGTGGGTCCGTCAGGCGGTCAGTGACAACCGACCCTGGGATCAGATGGTCCGCGATATCCTGACCAGTCGTGGCAGCAGCATTGAAAACGGAGCCACGAATTTCTTTGCGATTCATCAGTCGCCTGAAGAAATGACGGAAAACGCCTGTCAGGCCTTCCTGGGGTTATCGATCGGCTGTGCGAAGTGTCATAATCATCCGCTGGAAAAATGGACCAACGATCAGTACTACGCGATGGCTAATCTCTTTTCTCGCGTGCGTGCCAAGGGCTGGGGTGGTGACTCCCGCAACGGTGACGGAATCCGGACGGTCTACGTCGCGACCGATGGGGAATTGATCCAGCCGACGACCGGAAGGCCTCAGCCTCCCGCACCGCTTGATGCCCCTCCCATCCCCCTGGACGATCCTGGGGATCGCCGTGAGGTCATGGCACAGTGGATGACCGCGCCGGAAAATCCGTATTTCGCCCGCGCGATTAGCAATCGAATTTGGAAGAACTTTTTCGGAATCGGCTTGGTGGAAGATGTGGACGATCTGCGGCTTAGCAATCCCGCTGCCAACGAACCGTTGATGGAGGCTATCTCCCAGTATCTGATCCACGTGGAATTTGATCTGCAACAATTGATGCGTGTGATCATGCAAAGCCAAACATACCAGGGGGAAAGCGCGCCCAGCGACGCCAATCGTGCCGAACAGCGCTATTTCAGTCGCTACTATCCGCGACGTCTGATGGCAGAGGTCCTGTTGGACGCGATGGACCAGGTGCTGCAGACCAGTAGTGCCTTCACGAAGATCAATTTTTCTGGTTCGGATAATCAGGCGACCGATTTTTATCCCGCCGGAACCCGGGCGTTGCAGCTATTCGATTCTGCTGTCGATAACTATTTCTTGCAAGCGTTCGGTCGTAATTCACGCGAGATTACCTGCGAGTGCGAACGTAGTTCCGAACCGGACATGGTACAAGTGCTGCATCTGTCTAATGGAAAAACGGTCAACGAAAAACTTGCCGATCCCGGCAATCGGATCAGTCAATTGCTGGACGCTGGAAAGTCAAACGCTCAGATAGTCGAGACGTTATTTTGGACCGCGCTGTCACGACCGCCAACGCCCCAGGAATTGGGTGCGCTGCTGAAGTTGATCGCGGAATATCCCAGTGAGAACCAGCGACAAGCGCTCGAGGATGTTTTCTGGAGTGTGCTGAGCACTAGCGAATTCCTGTTTAACCATTAGGGGCCGTAGTCTCGCAGGTAGTTCCCGCGTCGTTTAGCCCAATTGGCGAACCTGCTGGTAGGCAGCCACGATCCGATCGGCGGCCTGATCGATCTGATCGCTCGTGTTCATTCTCCCGATGCCAAAGCGTAGGCTGGATCGTGCCTCCGCTTCAGTGCGTCCAATCGCCAGTAAGACATGGCTTGGCTTCGGATCTGCCGAACTGCAGGCCGCTCCACTGGAACAGGCAACATTGGCGGCCGCCAACATCAATGCCTCGCCGTCGACGCCGGGAAAGCAAACGTTCAAGTTGCCCTCCAAACGATAGGAACTTTCCAACGGTTGGCCGTTGCAGCTTACGTTGGGAATCGCATCGCGTAGACGCAGCCACAATTGATCACGCAGGGTTCGCTCCCGGCGCCTCGCGTCATCCATCGACTCAGTCGCGATTTCAATCGCCTTGCCCATGCCCACAATTCCAGCGACGTTCAGGGTCCCCCCCCGAAGCCCATGCTGCTGGCCGCCCCCTTCGATTAGCGGACGCAGACGAACGCGACGTGCCGACTGGCGGATAATTAATACGCCAACGCCTTTGGGACCGTAAAATTTATGAGCCGAGGCGCTCAACAGATCAATATCAACCTGTTGCAAATCGACAGGCAGGCGGCCGACAGCCTGGGTTGCGTCGCAGTGCAACAACGCGCCGACAGCGTGGCAGCGATCCGCGATCATTTGCAGCGGTTGCAAGGTTCCGATTTCATTGTTGGCCCACATCATCGATACCAGGGCGGTCTGGTCGTCGATTGCTGCCAATAAGAGGTCGGAAACCACATGGCCCACATCGGGGCTATCTTGCGGATGGACCGGAACGGTGATGACGTCAAAACCATTCGCCGCCAGCCTCTGCATGGGCTCCAACACCGCAGCATGTTCGGTGACCGCCGTGACGACTTTCCGTCGTCGCTGACGCGGATGCAGGCATACGCCATGGATCGCCAACATGTTACTTTCAGTCGCTCCGCTGGTGTAAACCACTTCTGCGGGGGGCACACCCAATGTCATGGCGATCATCTCGGTAGCCCGCTGGACTAACTGCTGGGCCGCATGCCCCATCGAATGTTGGCTGCTGGCGTTGGCAAAGTCGTTGACCAAAACATCACGCACTGCCTCGGCGACGCGACGGTCGCAGGGGGTGGTGGAGTGATTGTCCAAAAAGATCAAATCGTCCGGCATCAATCTGCCTTTCAAACCCTTTTCAGCAGGCTCCTAACCCTCGCACTAACAGGAACTGGTTGCATCGTCATCGTTGAACAGATGGTTCACGCACAACTGCGACCACGTCTCTAGACGCTCGAAATCGGCTCGCAGTGAAGCGAGGGTCTGAAACGAAGCATCACAGATATCTTTCTCATTTGGAAAGACCGACGGTTGGTCCAGGACGAAGCGATGCACGATCCCCAAATGGACACGACCCACTTCGGTAGACGGGTCGTAGATCAAACCGACGCAGGATGACCGGACCGACGCATCAATCCTGACCTCCTCGTCCAGTTCCCGCTGCAGACCTGTTTCGTAAGGGCAGTCACTCCCTTGGGCATCTTCGACAGAAATATGCCCGCCAATCCCAACACTTCGACGCGCGTGTAAACGCGACTCTCCCTGCCCGCTACCACGGGTGTAGGCGAACAATTGTTGATCTCCGGATGGATCGATCCATTGCAGCAAAACATAGGGGATCAGTTGTTTGAACGCGGGATCGCGCTCCATTGCAGTGCGCGGTTTAAACACCAAATCTTCGCTGGACAAAATCCGCGGCAGGTAACGCTCCACATCACGCTGGAAACCTTCAAACGAACCAATCGATTCGATTACCTTGGCTGGAATGACCAAGATCTCTTCTTCAGTAGCTTGCATACGCTTTATTTTCCGCTTAGTTGCGAGTAGGAAATCCGCTGAGATCGCATCAACTCAATTATGGCCGAACCGCAGTATCAAGGGCAGTGGTCCCCAGGCGGCATCAAAGGAGGGCTTCGTCGGGGGGGGTGGGGGCGTGTCTCCATGCGTCGGCAACCAAGCCGAACTCCCCAACACCGCTGATTAAACTCTTCCCTTTCGATTGACGGTTGAATCGAGATTGATCAGAGCCATCATCGACCAATGAAGCTTTGATCGATCCAGGGGCAGGTTGTTTGAGGCCAGCGCTGGTTAGTACACCAGCCCGACGACTGTGGCAACCAGATACGCGGCAATGAAAAAAAGCGTGATCGTCAATCGACAATCACGCTAAACAAAAGGTGTTGTGAATAATGAATAACCGCTCAATCCAGAGCATATCTGCGGCCGATCACGAACAAACGCAATAAACGGTAATCGGCAAATAACCCTTGAACTCGATAGACAACCAAAACTAATTCAACTTTAATTCTGCAAGCTAGTCAATACTTCGGTATCGGGGGCAAACCTTGCTTCCCATTGAATGCTTTCCAAAAACCGCAACGCATGCACGTAGCGATTAGTATCCAGCGAATTTCGGACCGTTTCCAGTAAATCTTTCATTGTTTCAACCTCACGCCGAACCATTTCATAGTTCCTACTTCCCCAGCCGGCTAGATTTTCGTTTCGGCTGACCAGGAGTTCAGAAATCTGTTCACGGTGGGCGGAAAAAATTGCGGCATCCAACGGATACGGCCACTGAACAATACCGACTTCCGCATCATAATGCTCCTGGCTTAATCGATCGGGCGTGCGAGCGGCAGCCAATTTTTGGGCCGTCTCCATGTCGATTGCTTTTCGGCCATAACGTTCCTGATATTCCTGGCGCATCTCCTTCCGCTTGTAGTAAGCCTCCGCCCGGGAAACCGAATTGTCGATCGCGCGACGATATGCTTCCTGATAATTCACTGCAGCCAGAGAATGATAGTAGTTGCCCCGTCCGGCGCTCTCGATCACCATGCTAGCACCTCGCAGAAAACCTTCGTCGGAGGTGCTAGCGTGATTCAACCACGAGAATCCTGCATCCGGATAGGCAATCGCAACGCCCCCACTGGAACCTGCAGAGCCGTCCTGCCCTGGTGCGAGTCCAGGGGAAGTGATGAGTAATAATCCAGCCACCAGTAATGAGTTTCGAAATTTCATACCTAGCAATCTCCCCAGAACAACCGACCCCGTGTTGCTGTTGCTTCTTCACAATCGTCGCCTACATAAGACAGCAACAGGTATGCCAAAGGTTCCGTCTTTTTTCGTTTTTTGTGGATTTCAGCCCGTTCCTTTTAGACTGCGGAGCCATTTTTCAGCACGACCAATCGACTTTGTGTCAGTTTGAGACAAATTGCTCCAAAGTGAACCATTTCGGCTTACAATCGGTAATGGGGCTGCTGGCAATGTTTCCGCGCTGATCACTTTAGGCAATCAGGTGTCCGCTTGGAATATCGATCTTGCGTCGGTCATTGGGGATGACCGAGGGGGAGAGTTGTCGGCGTTTTTGCCAGCGGTGAACCGCCAGCCCAATTAGCACGGTTACCGCACGGCTCGTTTCGAACTTGCGATCCATCCGTGTTCCTCTTTGAATCCATGCGATGCAAGGCCTAACAACCACCGAACTGCGACTGGCCGGGATGGACTGCGTAGGATGCGCGCAGTCGATCGAGCGAACGTTGGGTAAAACAGCGGGCGTCATTCAAGCGGACGTTAATTTTCCCGCTAGTCGTGTGGTCGTTCGCTACCATCAAGATCAAATCACCCTGGATGCGTTATCGGATTCGATTGAACAATTGGGCTTTCAAGTCGTCCGGCCGGATGCACACCGGGACGCCGGGGTTGCGCAGTCCTTGCTCTCAAAGCGGTTGGCCAAATCGCAGTCAAGACGTTTTTGGGTTGCTGCGCTTTGCACCGTTCCCTTGTTTGTCCTTAGCATGGGACGCGATTTTGGTTTGTGGGGAGTTTGGGCCAATGCGACTTGGGTCAACGTTTTGTTAGCCACTCTGGCTACTCCGGTGCAGTTTTATGCCGGGGCCTCGTTTTACGCCGGTGCTTACCGGGCTTGGAAACGTCGCGCAGCCAATATGGATATGTTGGTTGCGATCAGCACCTCAACGGCTTACCTCTACAGCCTAGTCGTATTGTTGGTGTTGGCAGCGGGCAGCATGCGTTGGGGGCATCATGTTTATTTTGAAACCTCGGCAACGATCATTTCATTGGTATTACTGGGGCGTTTGATAGAAAGCCGGGCCAAAGCGCGAACCGGTGCATCGATCCAAAAGCTGTTAGGTCTACAGGCCAAGCATGCTCGGGTGCTGCGAAACTTGGTGCCCACCGATGTGCCTATTGAGCAGGTGGTTGTGGGTGATCAGATTGTAGTTCGTCCCGGGGAGCGTATTCCCGTGGACGGTCGCGTGATTGCGGGGCAGTCGGTCGTTGATGAAAGCATGCTGACCGGGGAAAGCATTCCGGTTCGTAAGTCTGACGGTAAAAGTGTTGTCGGCGGTACGATCAACCGGGAAGGTTTGTTGACAATCCGCGCTGAACGTTTGGGGGGGGATTCAACACTGGCACGGATCGTACGGCAGGTCGAGCGTGCGCAAGCCACCAAGGCTCCCGTTCAGCAATTGGCGGATAAGATATCGGAGGTGTTTGTGCCGATAGTGGTTGCCGTGGCGGTGATATCGTTCGGGTGCTGGTACTGGATCGAAGGGGATCCGACCAAAAGCATGCTGCGGATGATTGCGGTGTTGATCATTTCGTGCCCCTGCGCGATGGGGTTAGCCACCCCTTTGGCTATTATGGTGGGGATGGGCCGCGGCGCGGAGAATGGAATCCTGTTCAAATCCAGCGAGTCGTTGCAGTTGACGCGTCACGTGACCGATGTGTTGTTGGACAAGACTGGGACGCTGACTTGGGCTCGGTTGCGATTGACGGCCACCGAGGTCGTTGATGGTTGGACTGCTGAGCGGATGCTGTCGCTGGCAGCATCATTGGAAAGTGGCAGCGAACACCCGGTTGCTCAGGCCATTGTGACTGCTGCTAAAGAACGTGGACTGGCAGTAGGATTACCGACAGACTTTTCTTCCGTCGTGGGCCGCGGCGTGCAAGGTATCGTCAGTGGATGCACCGTTGCCGTCGGCAGTCGAAGCTGGTTGAACGAGGTAGGCGTCCGTGGTTTTGAGCCGTTGCGAGCGCAGGCGGCTGTTTTGCAAGCCGATGCACAAACGGTGGTCTGGGTGGCGGTGGATGCCAAGATTGTTGGTTGTTTGGCGGTTGCCGACGAGGTTCGTCCCGAGGCCGCTGCGGTCGTTGCAGGCCTGCAACAACAAGGCAAGCGAGTGACCATGCTGACGGGTGACAATCACGCCACCGCGGCCGCGATTGCGAGTGCAGTTGGTTTGGAAAACTACCACGCCGAAGCGAGCCCCGACGATAAAATGGCGTTGGTGAAAAAAAACCAAGCTGCTGGACATGTGGTCGCGATGGTTGGCGATGGCATCAACGATGCTCCCGCACTGTCGCAAGCCGACATCGGGATCGCGATTGGTACCGGCACCGATGTCGCGATTGAATCGGCGGATGTGACACTGTTGGGGGGAGATTTAGCCGGGATTTCGCGAGCGTTCAAGTTGTCTGCGGCAACGATCCGAAATGTCAAGCAAAACCTTTTCTGGGCGTTTGCCTACAACGTCTTGCTGATCCCGATAGCTGCCGGGGTGTTGGCAGGTTTTCACGACTTGCCCTTGCCGCTTCGAGAGTTGCATCCGATCTTGGCCGCATTGGCGATGGTCATGTCGGATCTCGTGATCGTTGGCAACGCACTGCGTTTGCGCAAAGTGCCCCTTTAGATCGGTCGCTGACGCTATCGGTCAGGGGTGTTGCAGTTCGCTTAGCCGGATCGTGTGTTCCCCAATGAAAGCGTCATCGATATTGAAGATGGAGTAAGTTAAGGTCGGATCGGAGCGCGTGGTGTCGAAGTCGACCCGACCGAAGGAGCAGTGGTCGTTGTAACCCATAATGAATTCGGACCCCTTGGCATCTTTCATGAGGGGGTGCGTGTGTACGTTGGTCAGTCGTGAAGACATTAGTTCAAATAGGGGGTAGGTGTTGTTGCGGACGATCCTTCGCAGGTCGCTACGATGACGATCGGCTGCCATCAACACGACCCCGTCAATCTTTTGTTGCTCGATGAAAGAGAAGATTTGTTCGCGTTCGTCGGGAAAACCATCCCAAGGGTCCTTGCTGCCCGGTTTGATACCTGGAGACCATGGAACCGGAGAGACCAACAGTTTGAATGTTCCCTTGGAGTTTCCCAGCGTTTGCAACAACCACTCGCGTTGTACCGGGCCCAACATCGAACCGCCGTTGGGGTCGCGATAATACCGGCCGTCGAGCATGATAAAGTGGACGTCGCCAATCTGGAAATCGTACCAACACCCCGGCTGTTTTTCGCCACCTCCGTAAGCCGGATTGTTCCAGTTTTCTCGGAACACATTCCAAACTGTTCGCTTCCAGGGCGGATCGTCGATTTTCGGACCACCGTGGCAATCATCGGTTCCAAAATCATGGTCATCGTAAATCGAAAATAGGCTGGTTCTGGCGACCAATCCTCGCCATAGCGGTTCGCTTTGTCGGCGGTAGTAACAGTACCTTTGCGTCAGAACATGCTCTGGGTCATCGATATAGACATTGTCACCCAGCATTAACATCGCTACAGGCTGATGCCGCAGAATGGTCTGCCACATGTGATGAAACTGGGGGGTGTAGCCCGCACCACCGCCGAAGGCGATTCGAAAGGCGGCCGGTTTGCCCTCGGGTGGAAAAGTGCGAAACGGAATCCAGTCAGTGACCTGCTGATGGTCGATTTCCAACTGATAAAGATATTCCGTGTTCGGTTGCAAGCCATCGATTCCTACCACGCCGGTGTAATCCCGCGCCGGGTCGGTTTTAACTGCCGCGGAGACCAGTACGTCTGTTTGCCCGCTGTCGGCATGAGCTTCGGGTTTGACCAGCAAGCGGACCAAGTTGGCAGTTTCGGTTCGCAGCCACACCTCGGCCCGCTGATCTGTGACTTGGGTAAGCATTGGCCCATGCAGCAACGGACGCTGATGGATTGTCGGGGAAAGCGAGCCAAGCCACTGGGCGAACGACGCATCTTGCCGCAAGGCGGTCAAGCATTTGCGGGCACCGGCTAGCACGCGTTCGCTGGGCAAGCCTTCCTGAACTGCCGTTTGCAGGTGTTTTTTTGCGGCGTGATGGTCTCCCATTTCGCAAGCCGCGATCGCCAAGACAAAGGAGGTCTCAGCGGCATCCACCGGACTGTTTTGTCGCCTTGGTGGGGTTTCCAGGCGTGTGATTGCTTGTTGCTGTTTCCCCCGAGCAATCAAGCGGAGCGCATCACGCCCGGGGTCATGCTGTGCAGCCAGAGGCGAGCCGAACCCCAGTAGTACACTTGCCAAACACATCCACCGGGGAATCGAGAAGCGGGCAACAATCGTCGTAAAAAAGGCATCCATCTGAGGTTCTCGTGGGAGGGGCGTTGCTGGGTGGATTTTTGCAGCGGGGCTATCGCTCGCCCGTGATTTTCTTGCAGTTTTGCTAACCGCTACCTTGGACATGAGAGCATGTTTTGAAATACCCCCTCCGCTTGCGCTCTCACACAGAACGTTCATCCCGTGTTGTTTAGAACAAACGGTTGAAACCGTTCAACGCGGCCACGCGATACGCTTCGGCCATGGTTGGATAATTGAAGGTGGTTTCCACGAAGTAGTCGATCGTATTATGGGGTGGCGGTTGGTTCATGATTGCCTGGCCGATGTGCACAATTTCCGATGCATTGGCACCAAAGCAATGCACCCCTAGAAGTTCCAAGGTATCCCGATGGAACAGCAGTTTCAGCATCCCCACTGTGGCACCGATGATCTGGGCACGGGCCAGACTCTTGAAGTTGCTTTGGCCGACCTCATACGGGATGCACGCCGCCGTCAGTTCACGTTCGGTTTTACCGACCGAGCTGATTTCGGGACTGGTGTAGATTCCAGTCGGGATATCATCGATCCGCAACGAAGCTTGCTTTTGTTCCAAAATTGACATCGCCGCCGCGCGTCCTTGGGTGTACGCTGCGCTTGCTAGGGAGGGATAGCCGATAACGTCGCCTACCGCGTAGATATTGGTGCAGGAGGTCCTGAAGTTTTCGTCAACAACAATTTGGCCTCTTGGGTTGGGTTCGATACCGACCCGATCTAAACCCAGAGTGTCGCTGTTTCCCTGGCGGCCATTGGCCCATAGGACTGCGTCCGTCTTCAGCCGTTTCCCACTTTTTAGGGTCATTAACGCGGCGTCGCCACCGGGCAAACCCTCGATCGATTCGAACTCCTCGTTATGCCGGATAATCACTCCCTGGTCGCGCAAGTGGTAGGATAGGGCATCGATGATCTCGTCATCCAAGAATTCCAGCAATTTACAGCGGGTGTTGACCAGATTGACCTTGCAACCGAGATTGCGGAACATCGACGCATACTCCACGCCGATCACTCCCGCTCCGTAGACCGTTAGCGATTGTGGTTTATCATCCAGAGCCAGGATGGTGTCGCTGTCAAAAATACATGGATGGTCGAAATCAACATTGTCGGGTCGGTAAGGGCGCGAACCTGTCGCGATCACGAAATGCTTTGCCGTGTGTTGCTGATCCTCAATCTGGATCGTGTGCGGATCAGCGAAAACGGCCTGTCCTTTCAGCACAGGAACGTGATTGCGATCATAAAAGCTCTGACGCATCCCAACTTGCTTGGCAATCACCGCCAGCTTTCCCTGACGCAACTGTTTCATTGTGGGATTGATGCTGATTCCCATCTCCCGGAACATCGTATTGTTCAGGGTTTTCGTTGTCTGCGTGATCGCGTACCGAAGCGATTTGCTGGGGATCGTGCCCCAATGGGTGCATCCCCCACCGATCAGAGAGTGCGTCTCCGCTACCGCGACACGCGCACCGGCCTTGGCGGCTTGCATAGCAGCCCCTTCGCCACCGGGCCCAGAACCAATCACGATCAAGTCGAAATCATAGGCTGCACTATTCATTCCCCAAGTATTAACGATTTTTTACTTCTCGTACAGATGATCTTCTCGGAGCGAAAACAGATTACTTGCAGCGACGCTGGAAGCAAACAGCCTGCTGGCGCATCGGACTGGCGCGCAATTTGCTCCTCAGGCTTTCCCCAGACTTGCGGTTCAGAAAGCTTGTTGGCGGCGGTTATTGGTCGACCGTGGAATAAGTCAACCGACGCTATCGGCAATCTGGTCGGTTGCGGGACGCGGAGTTTTCGTTCGGGCGTTCGGGCCGTTGGCAGGACGTTGTTGTCCTGTTCTGAGGGTTAACTTGGTTGTGATTTGAAAGAGGAGAAAGCAGATGACTAAGCACAGATGGAAACAGCCGTACGCCGCTTCGCGATCCAGCGGGGTGATTCGGAGGTTCTTCGTTTGGTTGCAGTCAGGCCGCAGCGTGCGGCTGGCCGTGGTGGCTTTGGTAGCGACGCTTGCCAATGGCGGCATATTACCTGCGGAGGACAAGACGGCGGGCTATCGTCACTCCGCTTCGGCAGGCTCGGAGACAACGAGGGATGCCGATGGGCAGTGTCCCCTCGCCAGTCCGTCTCGTCGCCACACTGCTGCCGGCGCGATGTCTGTGGGTGATTGGTGGCCGAATCAGTTGAAACTAAGCATTTTGCATCAGAATTCTTCGCTTGCGAATCCTTTAGGAGCGGACTTTAATTACGCGGAGGAGTTCAGCAAGCTTGACCTAGCTGCAGTCAAAAAAGATTTAGCGGAATTGATGACTTCTTCGCAGGATTGGTGGCCCGCCGATTACGGGCATTATGGTCCTTTCTTCATTCGTATGGCGTGGCATAGCGCCGGGACCTATCGCGTCGCCGATGGCCGCGGGGGGGCATCGTCGGGCACGTTACGGTTCGCTCCACTCAACAGTTGGCCAGACAACGCAAACCTCGACAAGGCTCGTCGGCTGCTTTGGCCAATCAAGCAGAAATACGGCAACAAACTGTCGTGGGCAGACTTGATGGCTTTGACGGGCAATGTAGCCCTGGAGTCGATGGGGTTCAAAACATTCGGCTTTGCGGGCGGTCGTGAAGATGTGTGGGAACCGGAGCAGGATATTTATTGGGGGCCCGAAAGCGAATGGTTGGGCGACGAGCGTTACGAGGGTGAACGCGAGCTCCAGAATCCGTTGGCTGCGGTCCAGATGGGTCTGATTTACGTCAACCCCGAGGGCCCCAACGGCAAGCCTGACCCACTGGCGGCAGCTCACGACATTCGTGAAACCTTCGGTCGGATGGCAATGAATGATGAGGAGACGGTCGCCTTGATCGCGGGGGGACATACATTCGGCAAAGCGCACGGAGCGGCCGATCCTGGCCAGTATGTTGGTCCAGCACCGGAAGCCGCCCCGCTTGAGGCTCAGGGTTTAGGCTGGTTGAGTTCCTACGGGAAGGGAAACGCAGAAGACACGATCACCAGCGGGCTGGAAGGTGCTTGGACGTCCACACCTGCGGAATGGTCGCACGGTTATTTTCAGAACCTATTCGAGTACGAATGGGAGTTAACGAAAAGTCCCGCAGGCGCATGGCAATGGAAACCGAAGGATGGCGCGGGTGAGGGAACAGTGCCTGACGCCCACGTCGCCTCGAAGACGCATGCGCCCATGATGTTCACGACCGATTTGGCTTTGCGGATGGACCCTTTGTATGAGGCGATCTCCCGTCGGTTCTACGAAGACCCGGACCAGTTTGCGGATGCATTTGCGAAGGCTTGGTACAAGTTAACTCATCGCGATATGGGACCCTATTCGCGTCTACTGGGACCGGAGGTGCCTGAGCCTCAGTTGTGGCAAGATCCGGTGCCGGCGGTCGATTTTGCTTTGATTGATCGTCGAGACGTCGAAGCGTTGAAGGGTAAGGTTTTGGATTCCGGTCTCAGCGTCGCCGATTTGGTGTCCACGGCTTGGGCTTCGGCTTCGACGTTTCGGGGGACCGATAAGCGAGGTGGCGCTAATGGCGGTCGGATCCGTTTAACGCCCCAGAAAGATTGGGAGGTGAACCAGCCAGAGCGGCTTGCCAAGGTGCTGCCGCAACTGGAAAAAATTCAGCAAGAATTCAATCAATCGCAAGGCGGTGACAAGCGGATTTCTATGGCGGACATGATCGTCCTAGCCGGATGCGCGGCGGTTGAGCATGCTGCCAAGGAAGCAGGTTTCGATGTGCATGTGCATTTTCACCCCGGTCGCACTGATGCTACGGACGAGCTGACTGATGCGGGGGCAATGTCGGTTTTGGAGCCGATTGCTGACGGCTTTCGAAACTATCAGCGGTCGGAATATGACCGTCCGGTTGAGGAGTTGCTGGTCGATCGCGCCCATTTGTTGACCTTGACCGCTCCGGAGATGACGGTGTTAGTAGGCGGACTGCGCGTGCTGGGTGCTAATTATCGGGATGCACCTCATGGTGTCTTCACCGAACGCCCGGAAGTGTTAACGAATGATTTCTTTGTCAATCTGCTGGATATGCGAACGCATTGGCAGAAGTCCGACCAGAGTGAAAATGTGTACGAGGGAATCGATCGTCAGACGGGAGACGTCAAATGGACAGGGACGTCAGTCGATCTCGTATTCGGTTCCAACTCCCAACTGCGGGCCTTGGCGGAAGTCTACGCAAGTGATGACAGCAAAGAACAATTCGTCAAGGACTTCGTTGCTGCCTGGTGCAAGGTGATGAACTTGGATCGTTTCGATTTGGATCCCCACCAGCGTCGCGGTAGTGGTTCGTTGGCAACGCGGAAAAACTAGCATAAGCACTGTTCCAATCGAGAACCCTGTTTGCTTCTGGGTTGATTGGTTGGCTCTTCCTCCCCCTGCTACTCGCTGCGTGGCGGGGGGAGCGTGTTGATGTTTATCGCTGCGCATTGATTTCTGTCAGCAGTGGACGAAGACCGTCCAGTAGGGCTTCGATGTGCGCAGGTGTATGCGCCGCAGAGAGGCTGACGCGCAGGCGCGCCGTCCCTTGCGGAACGGTGGGAGGACGAATCGCTGGTACGTAAAACCCGCGTTCCAGTAGGCGTTGTGCAAGGTCAACTGCCAGCGCGGAAGATCCAACATGGATCGGGATGATTGGAACCTGGGTCTGTTGGATATTGAAGTTGCAGCGATCTTTCGTCCGGGAGGCGTCCTGCCTCATCTTTTGACTGTCACGGTCCAATGGTAGGGTGGTATGGAACTGCTCGATTCGCTTTCGCAATCGCGTCCGTAGTTCCGGCAGCCGCTGAATTGCTTCAACGCCCGCGTCGGCGGTGGCGATCGTTGTCGGCGTGGCAGCGGTACTGTAGATCAGGGATCGGCAATGAGACAGCAGGAAATCGGTAACGATTTGCGGTCCAACAACAAATCCGCCATGAGAACCCACGGCTTTGCTGAGTGTGCCGATTCGGATGGGGACTTCGGTTTTGACACCGCAGGCCGCGCACCCGCCACTGCCGTCATCACCCAGCACGCCTGTCGCGTGGGCCTCGTCCACCAGCAAGGTTGCATCGTACCGTCGAGCCAGTTCCGATAGTTCGGCCAGTGGGGCCAGGGTCCCGTCCATACTGAAGACACTGTCGGTCACAATCCAGGCTCGCACAAACCGATGCCGATGATGCCTTAGCAAAGCCTGAACCACCGCGACGTCGCGATGCGGATAGATAAATCTTTCGGCACGCGATAAACGACAGCCATCGATCAACGCGGCATGGTTTAAGCGATCACTCAGGATCAGATCCCCGGGTTGAGCAAGCGCGGCGACGACACCACTGCATGCGGCGTAACCACTGGCAAACAGCAGTGTCGATTCGGTTTCCTCCAAGCAGGCAAGTCGCTGGCATAGCTGTTCGTGCAGCGACGAATAGCCACAAACCAAGGGGCTGGCACCGCTGCCCCTTGTGCGTACTTGGAGACATGCGGTGGGATCCATGGCCATTTGGTTGGCAGCGTCGGTGACCGGCAAGCCGTTGCCAGCGGACGGTAGCGGCATCGCTGCCAAACCCAAGTAGTCATTGGCACCGAAGTTGATGATTTCACGTTCATCATCGGTATACAGGATCGTGCCCGGCCAGTTCCAGGTATGCAAGCGTCGTCTTAAGCCCTGCCGGTCCAATGCTTGCAGTCGGGCTTGGATCCAGGCAAACGGATTGCGTTGACTAGTATTCACGGTGATAGGCTGTTTGGGCGGCAATATCCGCGAACCGTTGGGCGACTTCCAGGCCGCATTCGGTGCCGAAAGATTCGGGGTGAAACTGAACCCCAAAAATCGGCAAATCGCGGTGTTCGAACGCCATGATTTCGCGGCCGTTACGTGCGATGGATTCGCTGCCCGCCGTAGTCTCCGCTGTAATCGTCAGCGAATCGGGAAAGGGTGCATCAGGGTCAATCATGATTGAATGGTAACGCATCACTGGAGTATTCTCCGGAACGTCTCGGAGCAATTTTCCGCGTGCTAAGATGTGTAGGCCGGTCGTTTTTCCATGCATTGGGTAGGGGGCGCGTTTCAAAGCTGCCCCCAACGCTAACGCGATTCCCTGGAATCCCAAGCAGACTCCCAGGATCGGCAGCCCCTGCGGTCCAAACTGCTTGATCGCGTTGTTGCAGTTGCCGAAGTAGGCTTCATCAGCAGGCGAACCCGGTCCAGGACTAATCACCATTGCTGCGTATTGTCTGGCCTGTAGATCGCTTACGAAGTCCTCGTTATTCCGCCGAACCGTGACCTGGACATGAGGCAATTGCCCAAACAGGTGCAACAGATTGAACGTAAAGGAATCAAAGTTATCGACCAGTAGGATCGGCGTCATCGGCTGAGCTCCTGAATCGTCTGTCGCATTGCGGCCAATTTGCGTTCCAATTCCGCATATTCGCGAGCGGCGTCGGAATCCAAGACCACACCGCTGCAGGTTTGGGTGAAGCAATCGTCCCCGTGACAGAAGAGACTACGTATCGGCAGGCAGAACGCACAGTCACCATTAAAGCTAAAACGCCCTACGGCTCCCCCGTAGGGTCCTCGCGGAGCGTTTTCGTTGCGATCGATAATCCTCATCGTTTCAATTTTGGGGGCTCCGGAGACGACACCGCCGGGTAGAATCGCAGCCAACAGGTCGTAAGCGGTCTGGCCAGCATCCAGTTCACCCACCACGTCGCTGACGATGTGCTGAACGTGGCTGAAGCGAATCAGGTACATTAAGTCGGAAATCCGTACCGAACCAATCCTGCAGACTCGCGAAAGGTCATTGCGGTGCAGGTCAACCAACATATTGTGTTCCGCGATTTCCTTCGGATCGGTCAGCAACTCTCTGGCCAGTTGCCGGTCCTGCAGTGGGTTAATGCCCCGGGCGGTGGTGCCTGCGGTGGGTGTGGTCAGCACGGCCGAATTAGAGCAGGCAATCAAGATTTCGGGACTTGCCCCCATCAATTCCACATCGTCAAAGACAACGTAGAACATATACGGACTGGGGTTGATTTGCCGTAATTTGTTGTAGACCGCGATTTTTTCGCCCTGAATGTTGTACAGCGTCTTGAAGCCCACTTCGGCTTGAAACGTGTTACCCGCCCGGACCTCCTCCAGTGTGTCCCGCACGGCGGCTGTATGTTGTTGTTCGGTTGAATTGTTGCCCAGCACGCGGACGGCATCTAGCTGGAGGGGTACCTGCACCGCATTGAGGTCGGGCAGCAGCGAAAGCACCTCGGGCGATCGATCTTGATAGTAGCTGTAGTAGCTGGCGATGCCGCTTTCGTTATCCAGGATCAACCCATCGGTATACAGACCAAGGTGAAAATTGGCGTAGTCGGGGTGCTCCTGCAAGTGGATCGCGGGTTCAAAGTAGTTTACCGACTCATAGGAAAAATAACCGATCAGCCCGCCCTGATGTGATCGTCCCAAGCGGTGCATCGGAACTTGCTGTTTTAGATACTGATAGGGGTTGTCCAGTGTCAGCGTAATGCACCCCTGGGGTTGCCCCCCTGTCAGCGACGCGATTGCCTGCGGATTGCCTTGGATCGTCAACTGACGACCGCGGGCAATAAATTCCAGCAGTGGATCAAACCCGATCGTAAAGTACCGATCTTGGTGGCGTGGCAACTCCAGGGATTCAAAGAAGTAGCTTGCACGATGCCGTAGTTTCAGCAAATAAAACAGCTTGAAGAAATCAAGATCGACCCCGATTTCAACTTCAAGGGGTTTGCGTTGCAGCCAGGAAAAGTCAAGGCTCGGGTCGGCAGGCAAGTTCACGTTCAGATTCGCTGGACAGTCGCTACGGGAAGAAAAAAAATGATGCGGGGGGTCGTGACGGGTCACGGCTGACTTTTGGGAAACCCGGTCAATTTGCGAACGCGGTTCAACGTGTCCGCAGCAATCTGTCGTGCCTGTTCTGACAGTTGGCGGATCTGTTGATCAATCATCGCCTCATCGCCCACCAATGCTTGGCGACGCCTACGAAACGGTTCGGTCAGTGCGACCAACGCGTCGCCCACGGCGCCTTTCAATTGGGCGTACTTTAACTGCCCTGCCTGGTAGTCCGTTTGTAGTTGGTCGGCCGCGATGTCAGCCTGGCATGCACGCAAGATTTCAAACAAGTTGGCAACCCCTGGGCTCATCGTTTCTTCGGCCGCCGGTAAGCCGGTATCAGTGACGGCGGATTTTATTTTTTTGCGAATGCTAGCTTCCTCTTCAAACAAACCAACATAGTGTTTCGGGCCGGCGCTTTTACTCATTTTTGATTCGGGTTGGGCAAGCGACATGATCCGCGGGGTTTGCGTGAACAATGGTTTGGGTTCGGGGAACAAGTCGGTGTTGAAGCGTTGATTGAACCGCCGCGCGATTCCCCGCGACAGTTCCAAATGCTGCTCCTGGTCCTTGCCCACCGGAACATAGCTGGCGCGGTAGGCCAAAATATCAGCGGCTTGCAGCACGGGATAAAAGAACAGCCCCGCTGAAATGTAGTCGTCCCCCGATTCGCTTTGCAATTTTTGCGACTTGTCCTTGAACTGTGTCATTCGTGATAAATCGCCGAAAGAACATTGCGAACTGAGGATCCAGCACAGTTCGCAGTGTTCGGGGACCAAGGACTGGACAAATAGGATTGATTTCTCCGGATCAACTCCGCAAGCCAAAAGGTCGATCACCATGTTGCGAGTGTTCTTTCGCAGTGCAACAGGGTCATACGGCATCGTGATCGCATGAAAATCAACGATTCCATAAATACACCGATGAGTCTGTTGCAATTTGACCCAATTCGCCACAGCACCAAAATAATTGCCGACGTGCAAATCGGCGGTTGGCTGGATACAAGAAAGGACGTCCGGGGTGCTGGTCACAGGTCAATTTCTCCACGGAAAAACTTGGTTGCGATTGCCTCGCGTTAAACACTGAAGCGGAAATGGCAGATATCTCCATCTTGTACCACGTACGCTTTGCCTTCCACACGCAGTTTGCCCGCCTCGCGAATTTCCTTTTCGCTTTTGTACATTTCCAGATCGAGCAGCGTGTAAACTTCGGCCCGAATGAAGCCACGTTGCATATCAGAATGGATCACCCCGGCCGCTTCCGGGGCGGTGGCTCCTTTGCGAATTGTCCAGGCTCGGACTTCTTGTTCCCCGGCGGTAAAAAAGCTTTGCAGTCCGAGCGTGGAGTAGGCCGCCCTGGCGACATGGTTCAATGCCGGTTCTCGCAAGCCAACCGATTGCAGGAACTCCGTCCGATCCGGCTCGTCCAGTTCCGCAATCTCTGCTTCCAATTTCGCGCACACGGGAACAATGTCGGTCCCACGTTGTTGGGCATAGTCGCGGGCAGACCGAGCCGAAACTGCTTCGCCCGATAAGTCATCCTCGTCGACATTTGCCAAATACAAAATCGGTTTCGCGCTCATCAGGCCAAAACTCTGGATCGCTTTGGCTTGCGGTTCGTCCAATTGCAGGCCCCGCAGCGGCGCGTCGTGGCTGAGCCGTTCCAGGCATCCTTGGATGGCAGCCACCCGCAGTTTGGCTTCCTTGTCGCCACCTCGGGCAGCACGTTCTGCCTTGGGGAGTGCGGTTTGCAGCGTTTCAATATCAGCCAGCATCAGCTCCGCTTCGATCGTTTCCATGTCGGCCACGGGGTCAACACGTCCGTCAACGTGGATCACGTCATCGTCTTGAAAGCAGCGAACCACTTGGATGATTGCATCAACCTGGCGGATGTGACTGAGGAACTTGTTGCCCAGCCCTTGTCCTTCGCTAGCTCCTTTGACGATTCCCGCAATATCGACCAGCTTCAAAACGGCCGGCACGACTTTTTGGGGGACAATGAACTGAGCAATCGTCTGCAAGCGATCATCAGGAACACTGACGATTCCTTCGTTAGGTTCGATCGTGCAAAAAGGATAATTGGCACTCTGTGCGGCTTGACTAGCCGTCAGTGCATTGAATAACGTACTCTTGCCAACGTTGGGCAAGCCGACAATTCCGGCTTCCATGAATGGGAGTGACCTAAATTAACGCAATAGGGGATAACTG
>SLFV01000006.1 GCA_007124075.1 Roseimaritima sp. | reverse complement strand
CCGTTGGCCCAACCCGCCGAGGGGCCACTGCCTCCTTTGAGGTTGCCCGGCGAAAGTTCGACCCCTGTCAGCAGGCCACCGATGCCGTTCATGTGCGCACTGCCAGCACCGCGAATTTTGTTGCAAATTCCCTTGGCGATCAGCAAGCGTTCACGAAACGGTTCCAAAGGTTGCAGGCTCTCCTTCAGCGTGAAATCTTCGCCTTTCTCGTCCGGCCAAAAATTCCAGGGAACAACCCCGTTGGCACTGAACATAACGACAAGTCGCTGTTTTTTTGTTCCGGGGGCGGCCGCTCGCAAGCTGTTCATACCGCTAACGAACGGTAATGCCGCAGTACCGATGCCGAATTGACGCAACAGTTCGCGTCTGGTTGTGGAAGAGCTCATTGCAGATTGACTCCTGAGGAGGGTCCAGGCGGGATTTTCCCCGAAAACACGGGGGCTTTCATCCGACAGTATCGGAACGGCAGGGTGGCTAGCTTCAGCACCACTTTTGTCTGATTGTACCAGTTTTTCAGCCCCAAGGGAAATCAATCCCATGGGGCAGGAGTTGTTTGGCACGACAACTGTCGCAAAATCGGTCTTTCGCTACTGCTGATCGGCTTGCTAAGTTCCGTGCTGGAATTCGACGCTTACCTGCATGAACATTGCGTCCTGACGCTGCTTGCAGGTTACCAAGGATTGGTCTTAGGCCAGAAAGGCACCAAGCATGATGCGTTTCATTGCGACATTAGTCATCTTCGTGGCTGCTTGCGGCAGCGTTCGCGGACAAATACCACAATCCCCCGGCCAACCGTCGTCGGGCGCACCACGATCCCAGCAGCAAGGTTTGCAGCCAGGCCCCCGACCGCAGTCCGGAAATCAAGCCGAGTTGCGGCGGCAACCGGGGATGCGGCAACAGGCTGCGAACGGAGGTAACCCAACGGCAGCGAACCAAGCTGCGGAGGCAGCCCCGTTTGCACCGCTGAGCGCGCAGCAAGAGGCGGAGCTGACCAAGATGCTGGAAGCATGGGAGGTCCAAAGCAAACGCATTCAGCGTCTGGAGGCAAAGTTCGTTCGCTGGCACTACGACATTAGCGAGGCCCCTCAGGGTACGCACGCCACTTGGGCGCGAGGTGAAATTCGATATGCGGCTCCCGACAAAGGAATGTTTAAGGTCAACGAACTGAAGTTCTTCCAGGGGATGGTTGAGGGGAAGCCTCAGTACGAGTCGATTGATGGAACGTTTGGCGAGTACTGGGTCTGTAATGGTCAGCAATTGTTTGATTTTGACCGCAGCAAGCAAGTCTGCACGATTCAGGATATTCCGCCTGAAATGCAGGGCTCGCAGATTTTTGAAAGTCCGTTGCCGTTTGTTTTTAATTTGGACGCCCAGCGAATCCGCCAGCGTTATTGGGTGCGTTTGGGGGCGATGCCGGAACAAGGCCCTTACCTGGTGGAGGCATGGCCCAAACGTCAGGAGGACCGCGCACAGTATCGTCTGGTGCAGATCGTAATTGATCGAAAAACGTTTTTGCCCCAGGGATTGCGCCTTTATCCGCCCAATTTTGATCCGCAAACCGCTCCCAATTTTGATCACTACGAATTTAGCGATGTGAAGCAGAATTCGTTGATCGGTGGGCTGAAGGAGTTTGTTGACAAATTTATCGAGAAACCCGACAGCAGTTGGACGGTGATTCGTGAACGCTGGCAGCCGCCTGGCGAGAAAGATGGCGCACCGCCGTTGCGACAAGCGACCTTGCCGGGCCAAGTTCCACAACAGTAGTTGCACCTGAGTGGTCAGACGGGCGGCGATCTAATCGGTTTCGCCTGTCGTCGCAGCACGTACACCACATCCTCAGTGCTGCTGTCGACTTCGATGGGATGGGTGATGTCGTAAGCAAAGTCGTAGGTGCCCACGATTTGCCAATGCCCGCAGTGTCCCAGTAGACGCTGCATTTGAAGGTCGGTGTAGGAACGCAGAACCAACTCGTCGGCGATTCGAAGCTGACGTTTGGGGGTTTCTACGATGAACTCGATCCCAAACCGTTCCAATCGTGTTTTCGCGTCACGTGCATTCGTCCACATTCGCGTCGTGATCGCCAGCGCGCCACGTCTTGCGGCCCACGATTCCGTGTCGCTGGGCGGGGCGGTTGTCGGAGTTAAATGAATTCCCAGCAAATAGATTCCGCCCGGACGTACGGCCGCGGCCATGCAGTTCAGGTGGGCACGTGCGGCACGCTCACTGGTCAGGTGCCGGAAACTGTTGATCGTGTTGAAAGCCACGTCCGCCTGGGGCGCAAGTTCAAACGCGGACATGTCTCCCACAAAGACACGATCGGCGATCCCGTGCCGCGTCAAACGCTGGTTGCAAAACTGAACCGCTTGCGTGTTCAAATCCACACCACCAACCGTGAAGCCCTTGCGTGCTAAATGAAATAGCAGCCGACCGGTTCCGCAAGCGGGTTCAAACATCCGTTTCGCGGTGCCAAGACAGTACATTGCTGCGCACTGGCGGATGAAGCGTAATTCAGCCGCGCAGTCTGATCCGAACACAAGGTCGTAATACTTGGGGTGGTCGTAAATACTTTGTTGTCGTGTTTCCATTGGCTTTCGTCTTTCATACCGTGAATGTTTGAAATTAGCGATCCGTGGTAAATTGGGGGATGCTTGGAAGTCGAGACAATGCCGACGATCGACCACATAAAAGCAGCGGCAGGAATCCGAAATTCGTCAGCATTCCCAGCAGCATCGCAATCGAGAGCATCCAGCCAAAGGTCGCCGTCGGCAGGAAGTCGCTAATCGTCAGCACACTGAACCCGCAGATCAAGGTAAGCGTTGCCAGCATGATCGGCACCCCGACCTGCCCCTGGGCTCGTAACACTGCCTGGTAGGCCGACCGTTTTTTCTCGATTCGCACGCGTCGATAGACACTCAGAAAATGAATCGTGCCGTCGATCGTTAAGCCGATCGACACCGCCGCAATCATGGCGCCCCCCATGTTCAGCGGCCGGCCGCTCCAGCCGATCGCAGCAAGAATCAACAGGATCGGTGAAATGTTTGGAATCAACGCAAGCAACGCCCAATTCATTCGCCCGGTCATGACGACCAACGCGGTAAACAAACCGAAGATGGCCAATACGAAACAAATCCATTGGTCCTCCAGCAGGTTTTTCACCAGATCGGCCAGCAGAACGTAGTAACCGGTTATCGCAGGCGTCAAAGGCAGACCTGTTGAGGGAAACTCTGGCGAATCATCGGCAAAAAAAAGTTGCCAATCGGCTTGACGGGTGTGCTGCTGGACTTGGTCGCGCACCTGATCGATTAACTGCGCCTTCGCGGCAGTTGAAAGGTCCTCGGGACTCCGCAGCATGATGCGTAAAAATCGTCGCTGATCTCCATCGGCAGGCATCAGCAAAGCGCGGGAGAACGTTGGAATCACGTTTCGCATTTCCGCCAATCGGGCTTCGGGCGAGGCAAGCTGTACCAGTGGATTTCCCGAACGGAGCGCGGCTGCATTGGCATCGGCTAGGCTGAGTGTCTTCAAGATACGAGCTTCGGGGGCGCGAGGGTTTCGCAGCATCAACAGTTGGGATTCCAACCGTGACACACTTTGCAAGTAATCTTCGCGGATCACACCAGCCGGAACCGGCAGCAAGATATCCCACACACCAGCCCCGCCAAAGTCGCTTTCGACCAAGCGGTAGGCTTGGGTGATGGTGCTGTTTTCCCGGAAATTTCTCAGAAAATTTGTCTCTCCCCGCAGCCGCGTCAAACCGTTTGCAAACACAGCAAACAGCAGCAGGCAGATTCCCCCGATAAAAACCCGGTAACGCAAACCGATGGCGGTCAGTCGGACCAGTCGACTACGCCAGTAGCGGTCCCAACCGCACAGCAGACCCGTGCCCAAAGGCGTGGGTGCTGGCAACGACAACGCTGCAGGGGTTAACAAAATAAAAGCCAAGAGGACCAGTCCGACCCCGCTGGCTGTCAACAAACCGAAATCGCGAACCGGCCCGACACGCGAAGCCAGCAAGGCGGCAAAACCGACCGCGTCCGTGATGGCCGCCCAGACGATTGGTGGCAGCAGTCGACGCAAAGTTCGCTGCGTGGCAAGATCTTTGGGAAGCTTGCGTCGGCGATACCGCTGCCAGGCCGTCGCCACGTGTACCACCGACGCAACCGCAACGACGGTCAGCACCGCGGTTAGCATGGAGGAAACCAGCGAAAGACGCAGCCCCGACAACACAGCGGTTCCCTCGGTAACCACGACCGCCCAAGCAACGATCGTCAGGGCCAAAATCGGCCAACGCAGGCTGCGAAATACCAACAGTAAGACCAAGCCCATCAGGCCGACGGTAACGCGGTTTAAACGCTGGCCATCGCGCTGGATCAATGAAAATCCAGTGGTCACCAGGACCGGTTGACCAACTAAAGCGCCTGCTTTCAGCGGTGGGGGAAGGTTGGTCACCATGGCTTGCAAGCGTTCGATCGCCGCCTTGTAATTTTGGCCATCGTCATCAGGCTCCAGCATCACCACCACCGCACCATGCGTCCCTGACTGATTGTGCGTGTAACTGGAAAACATGTCACGAAATGCGGCAGCTATTTCGCTATCCTCCAGCACTGCGGGCTGAATCTCTGCGAAGGAAAACGACAGGACACGAATCCGCTGCAGTGCGCGGGATACGTCGTGCAGGGTCAGCGTATCGCGGACCCCTGGGATTGTCTTTATCGAATCCCCCAGTTCTCCGACGCGTCGTACACCCTCGGGTGTGAGGAGTTGCGGATCACGGAACACCAGCAGCACGATCGCATTGCCGCCGAAATGCTGCTTTAAAAATCGATACGTGCTAGCCGCATCATCGTCCGGGGGAAACATTCCGTCGACCTGACGGTTCATTTCCAGTTGCCGCGACCACGGTGCAAAAAATACGAAGATCACGGCCGCAACAATGACCAAAAACCAGCGAGCCGCGACCCACTTGGCGACCACCAAACCAACGAATCGATCGGAACGAAATCCAATTCCATTCAAGCGGTTCACGTGATCATTGGATTGGGTTGAAGAACGATTGTGTTGCTTTCATTGCAAGGGATCGTAGCCGTATGCAAAGCCGTCCTGACCGCGAGCACAAGGTCTCCCTGGGTCGGTCGCCCGACGTGCGCGTGCTATTTCAATTCAATGCGACACAGGTAACTGTGCGCGGTGATAAACAAAGTTCGGTTTCGTGGGCCACCCAGCGCGCAATTGCTGGTCCGTTGACCGGTCAGCAGCCTGCCCAGTAACGTCCCGTCGGGATGAAATACGTAAACGCCGCCAGGACCACTGGCCCAAATCACCCCGTCAGCAGCCACGCACATCCCATCGGGCAATCCCGGCAATTTGCTGACTTGATCGGTGGCGTCATGCAGTAATGTTCCCTGCCCCAACGTTAAATCTTCTTGCAACGGGAACGACATGTAGATCGCGCTAACGGGGTCGCTTTGTGCGACATACAAGGTGCTCTCATCGGGCGATAAACCAATTCCGTTGGGCCGCGCGAATTGTTTGGTCAACAAAGTCAACTTGCCATTGGGGTCAAGTCGGAAGACGCCGCAAAAATCTAGTTCCCGCCGAGGATCCTCCGCACGCTCGGGCAACCCGTACGGCGGATCGGTGAAAAAAATCGAACCGGTGGAGTGGACAACCAAGTCGTTGGGGCTGTTCAGCCGCTTCCCTTCGAATGAATCGGCCAACGTCTTCTTTCCACCACCCTTGGTTAATACCGACACCCGCCGATCGCCGTGTTCGCACAGTAACAGTTGTCCTTGACGGTCAAGTGCCAAGCCGTTGCTGCCCGGTTCCAACCCATAATAGGTCACCCCGGTGTAGCCGCTGGGGGACATGAAATGTTCAACCCCTGATTTCGGCGACCAGCGAAAGATTGTATTCCTAGGGATGTCACAAAACAGCAGATGCCCCTGCTCGCTCCCTTCCACCCAGAGCGGGCCTTCGGTCCAAGTAAACCCGCCCGCCAAAACCTCAATCTTGGCATCCTCGGCTAATTGCTCGTCCAAGCGGGAATCCAAACGCTCGATCTGGCCAAGCGTTGCGGGCGTCTGGGCTTGGACATTCGAGAAGCAAACGGTGCTGATCAGAAGAAGTGAAAGACTGCGCATGCGGGCACCCTGAAGTCAAAGGATTGATTGAAGCAGAAACAGTATTCTAAGCGGAAACCGCTCGCTTTTCATCTCTCGCAAATAAGAAAGCTGCTCCGATCCAGTGGCGCCCCATGCAACTATCATTGCTACCGATGCTCCGGTCATGTTATCATTTGGCCGTTGCAGTCGGCTGGCCAAATGCTGGATTGCTTGACCAGGAATCGGATTCGTTTGAGACTTATATCTTTGCTTACAACGCTGACAGTCAAAGCTTTCAAAAAGGTTAATCGAATGAGCAACGGCGCAAGACGATCGTGGCGACTTTCCCTGCTGTTGGGATGCGGGGGCTTGCTGGCTCTGGCGGGATTGCAGGCCAGCGTGCAGGCCGATCAACCGGTCAACGGTACCGTGCAGGGGCTTGCGCGACATCTGGGGCCTTTTTTAGACTGCATTCAAGGTAAAACCGATCCGTTCGTGGTGCATGGACAGGTCGAAGTCGAAATTGGTGGCCAACCCCAGACGGTGGAACTGAAATTGGTGCGTTATGACCAACACGCCTTTGATTTTCAGTTATCCCATCCTGATTACGCGATGCAACTTAGGCGTCGATCCGAACGTACCGCTTTTGCACTACCTAAACACTCAACCGTTTACCTGGGAAGCGGACCCGTCGACGAACAGGACCACTTACAGCCCCGAGACATCGTGGGACGTCTGATCGGTAGCGGTAGCCAAGTCGCCACGTTTGCTCCGCTGGTCATGCACAGCGACGCCAATACCACAGCCACGCTTTTGACCAGTTTGTTAGGTGGCACATTTGACCACGATTCGCAGACGTGGCGGTTTGGCGATGTGCGGGTGGATAACCGACAGTCGCACCATCTGTCATTGCAAATGAAGGAGAATCGTGTGACGCTGTCGATCGATCGCGACATTCCTGCGATGACTCCGGTCGAGGACTGGCCAGGGATGCAAATCGTCCAACTTCCCCGTGCTGAATTGGAACGAACCTTCGCTCGTGGGGCTCGCCGGGCGCTGGAGATCCTCGCTCCGGCACCGCTCCTAACGGCGCCACCGCAGGCCGAACGCGATGTTCCCGGGGGTCAGTTACGCTGGGTCGACGGCCAGCGAGTGGTGCTGTTGAAGGGAACCCCCCAACAAATCGGTGCCGCACACGCACAATTGCTGGCCACCGAGGCGCGCCGCTGCATCGATTCGGTGCTGCACACGTTTGCGATCGTTCAAACGATCCGGACCGGTCGTTGGTTTCGTCATGATTTGGATGCTGCCTACGAAAGACTGGCCCCGCACATCCCACAAGACCACAAAGACGAGACGTTAGCGTTTGCTCGTACGTTAGGGATAGATCCGCGAATCGCGCACGCCATCAACATTTTCCCGGAACTGTTCCATTGCTCGGGCTTTGCGGTTTTTGGGGAAGCAACCGCCGATGGAAAACTCTATCACGGTCGTGTCTTGGATTACATGACCACGATCGGGTTGCAGGATGCGGCTACGACTTTTATCGTCGCAGTCGAGGGAAAGCACGGTTTTGCCAACGTCGGTTACGCGGGTTTCATCGGTAGCGTCAGTGGGATGAACGAGCAAGCCATTTCCCTGGGTGAAATGGGGGGAGCGGGCGAGGGCGATTGGGATGGTGTGCCGATGGCGACACTCATGCGGCGGGCGTTGGAGGAGTGTCAATCGTTGAAGGAGGTGAAGACGCTGTGGGAAAGCAGCCCACGAACGTGCGAGTACTTCTATGTGTTTGCCGATGGAAAGACAAATCAGTGCGTTGGAGTGCTGGCAATTCCGGAGCGGGTTGAATTTGTTGGCCCTGGGGAATCGCATGAGCGCTTGGGGGCGGGAATCCCGGACACCGTGGTTTTGTCGGCGGGCAGCCGGCTGGAAAAGCTACGTGAGCGGGTTCAGCAGCGGTATGGGAAAATCGACGTTGAAACCGCTCAGTGGCTGATGAGCCGACCGGTGGCGATGGAGTCCAACTTGCACAATGTGTTGTTTGTCCCTGAAGATGGTACTCTGTACGTCGCCAATGCCAGCCACAAAGAACCGGCCGCCAATCGTCCGTACAGCAGGATCGATTTACGCGTCCTGCTGCAGTCGCTGCGTGCGATGCCAACGGCACCCATCGCGGCTCGCTAACGCAAACGGCAGAATAATAAGCCAGTAGCCTGATGGGATAGGGGTTCGACCCGCTTCGACTTTTCCAGGGGGCAGTCCTTTTTTTGAAGGCATTCAACCCTACCGGACTTGCCCTGCAGGACCAGTCGGGAGAAGCAAAAGACAGTGCATTACGTTTCCGTTCCCCGGTTTGTTCCTTTCTTTCACCGAAGGCGTCATTGAAATGCTTATACGTTGTGTCGCTTGGACCGTGCTTTCGCTCCTCCCGTCCATTGCAGTGGCGCACCCTGGGCATGGGCGCTCCTCCGACGCCGAGGCTTCCACGCTGTGGCACTATTTAACCGAACCGGTTCATGCGGCAATCACAGTACCCGTCGTGCTGGTGATCATTGCTATCGCGGCTTGGTTTTTGCTGCGTCAAGCCGCCAGCAACGCGGCGGATCCCGAAT
>SLFV01000277.1 GCA_007124075.1 Roseimaritima sp. | reverse complement strand
TTTACCGATAACCAAACAAGAGTCGTTCAAATTCAAGTCGGTCCCGACCAACGAGGCGAACGGACCTTCGATATTTTCAGCAGAACGGCAACTGTCACCAACGGGGACAAGACAACATGGATGCATCACGCGACGGGGCTTCTACGGCAACAAACCGAAGCATCCAACGCTGCGAAGGCTAGTCCCCCGGCACTGAATGTCGAGGGGACGTCAGGCCGCCTGCCGAATTCAATCGAACCTGTCAAGTTCTATCAAGGAATGTCGAGCGTCGGCTTGCAGTACGGGCCAAACTTTACCGTGTTAGATTTTGTCAAAGCGGGCCAGGACGAATGCCTTGCACGTGTCAGCGTTCCAGACACCGTTGCAAGCGAACTGGCCAGCTATGTTCTACATCCATCCATTCTCGACGGTTGCCTGCAATCGATGGCTGGAGCGATCAACGCGACGAATCGCAGCAACAAGGATCATACACGAACCAAGAACCAGGACCTGCTGCTCCCCACACTAGTGCAAAACACCCGTGTTTTGGGGCAATTCGATGGTCAACCACTGTGGGTTCACACCAAACTTCGCAACGAAAACAATGTCGCGGATTCGTACACCGCTGACATTGGTCTTTATGATGCAGATGGTCAATGTGTTGCGGTGATTAGTGGGGCGCGGGTCCAACGTATCGCCAAACATCATGGAAAACGCGCTAGCAATGATTTGGTATACACCACACAATGGATCGAACAGCCGCTCCCGCCAGAATCGACCTCGGCTGCGAAAAAAAATGGAAAACGAATAAATACCATCTGGCTGGTCTTTGCTGGTCACGGTTCCTCCCATTCCCAAAGCGCTGGCCAAGCTTTGGCTGCAGAATTGGTCCGGCGCGGTGACCACGTTTATCTTGCTTACGATGGACAGGGGTTCGCCGAAATCGATGACGCTAGGCTTGCAGGTGTCAGGGCTGCTTACAGATTACACCCGACATGTTTGTTGGATTACGAACGCCTGCTTGATGCAATAACGGAACACAATCATGCACCGCTTGGGGTGATCGATTGTCGTGCGGTGTCATTGCACTCAGCAGACGCAAATCCGCAAGACGCACTGGAGCGGAATTCGATGGCGCAGGCAACCGCAAGCAATGCTGGTCGCCTGCTGATGACGTTGCGAGCATTGGCGAAAACGAAGGTCGCCGAAATTTCGCAAACCTGGCTTGTGACGAACTACGCCCAACAGGCACAGCTTCAAGATCCGGTGGCTCCAGAGCAAACCGCGTTATGGGGCATGGGTCGGTGTGCCATGCTGGAAATGCCACATCTTTCGTTGCACATGGCCGACGTTGATTTCAAAGTAGCCGGTGAAGACCGGACACCTTCGACGCAGGCCTGCGTGACCGCATTGGCATCCGAACTGCATTTCCAATTGCCTGGCAATGGCGATAGCGAGGATCACCTCGCCTTTCGGGGCGACAAACGTCTCGTTGGCAGACTGCAACAGTCTAATCAATTGACTGAAGCTGGATCGAAAACCACGCAACTCGAGGTCCCGAGAGGCAGGTTTCAACTGCGAGCCAATGCGGCCGGTGGCATCGAAGGCTTACATTACGCGCCGGTAAATCCTCGCGAACTTGGGCCTCACGACGTCGAAATCGAAATCGGCTGTGCAGGACTGAATTTCAGCGACGTGCTTAAAGCGATGGGACTTTACCCAGGAGTGAAGGACGAGATCGTTCCGCTGGGAATCGAATGCGCAGGTGTTGTGACCAACCTTGGTAACGCAGTAGTCGACTTCAAACGCGGCCAGCGAGTGATGGGGGTTGCTCCATATAGCTTTGCATCTCACGCGATCACTGCGGATTACGCCATCGTTGCCACCCCTGATAATCTTAGTGACGAAGCAGCCGCCACGATCCCAATTACGTTCCTAACCGCGTACCACGCGCTGGTCAATCTGGCCCGGTTGGCACCCGGAGAAAGACTGCTCATTCACGCTGGCGCCGGCGGGGTTGGGCAAGCCGCGATTCAGATTGCGAAACAAATTGGCGCTGAAGTTTTCACCACGGCTGGCAGCGAAGAGAAACGACAATTTTTGCGTTCGCTGGGAGTCGACCACATCTTTGATTCGCGGACCTTAGACTTCGCCCAACAGATTACGAATATTACCGAGGGACTTGGTGTTGATGTTGTTCTGAATAGCTTGCCTGGCGAAGCGATCACAAAAAGCTTGTCAATTCTCTCCGCTTACGGACGTTTCCTGGAAATTGGCAAAACCGATATCTATCAAAATCGCAAAATCGGTCTATGGCCATTCCAGGACAACCTGTCGTACTTTGCCATTGACTTAGACCGGATGCTCCGGCAGCGTCCCGACGAAATTAAAGGACTGTATGCGGACGTCATGCCGATGTTTGCCAGCGGCAGCTATCAAGCCCTGCCACTGAAATCATTTTCGCCCCGGAATGCTATCGACGCTTACCGTTACATGGCTCAGCGACGAAACATTGGCAAAGTGGTTGTCTCGTTTGCGACGAAGGACCCCGCTCCTGACAACATCAATGATTCCTCCGGAAGCATCCTAATTACGGGCGGCTTGGGGGCGCTCGGTCAACAAGTTGCTCGTTGGGCTGTCGAGCGTGGTGCGCGACACCTCGTGATTTTGACCCGCCGATCGCCTGAAACTACTCAGCAACAGTTCACCGAATTATCGCAAGAAGACGTGAATGTTACCCTGATTCAGGGTGACGTTGCGGACGTTGAAAGCCTCCGAAAAGCGCTTGCGTCCATTCCAGGGTCGTTTCCCCCTGTACGAGGTGTTATTCATGCCGCGGGTGTGCTTCGGGACGGGCTGCTGCAAACGATGGAGATGGAACAATTGGAGACGGCTCTGGCCCCCAAAGTCCAAGGGGCGTGGAATCTTCATCGCTTGCTGCCTGCTCCGCTCGACTACTTCGTCATGTTTTCCTCAGTCGCCGGAACGATCGGCTCGCCCGGTCAGGGCAATTATGCGGCAGGAAACGCCTTCATGGATGGTTTGGCCGCAAGGCTGCGATCTCTAGGCACTCCCGCCGTTTCCATCGCCTGGGGGCCGTGGGGCGCTGCCGGGATGGCTGCTAGCGAAGATATCCGAAAACAATTGGCCGAACGAGGCATGCGTCCGCTGGATCCTCAACTAGCGATCCAGTTAATGGATGCGGCAATCACACAAGCCAACAAGAATGTTACCATCGCGGACGCCGACTGGGCAACGTTGCTCTCAAAGTTGCCCAACAATGGGACGAGATTCCTTAGTGAATTTCGGTCACAAGTCCTCATCGAGGATACAGTCCAGCGTCGGCCCCGCGATGAACAATTGCTGAAGCAACTTGATGCAGCCCAACCGGATCAGCGTCAAAGCATCCTGCAGCAGGTGATCGCATCGTCGCTGGGCGACGTGATGGGCATTGAAGCAGCTTCGATCGACACGGATCACCCTCTAGCCTCGCTGGGGCTTGATTCCTTAATGGGTATGGAACTGCGAACCAGTTTAGAATCCAAACTCGGCTTTGAAATGCCGATGACCGCGCTGATCGATGATCCTTCGGTAGCGTCTCTGGCGGCCGTGGCGGACCAAATCCTATCCGAATCCACCGCTAAATCGCGTACATCCGCGGGGCCTGAAACAAGCGATGGTGCCAACAGGGTCGCTGTCAGCACGCCGAAGACGATCAGCGTCGCGGACAATGCAAAGCAAAGACAGCTTGACGCCCCCAACCATCGCAGCGATTTGGTGACGCTCGGTGGTCTCCCTAGCCGGCACTCGCCCTTGTTTTGCGTGCACCCTGTAGGTGGTGACTTGCGGTGCTACGATAAATTTGCCAGAGCGATGCGCAACCGCTTAGTCTACGGCCTGCGGGCTCATGGGCTTCAAGCGGGTACCAGGCCTCACACGACACTGGACCGCATGATCGAACACTACATCGCGGCGATCCGGAACCAGCAACCCGAGGGCCCCTATTGCTTGATGGGCTGGTCCACCGGAGGAATTTTTGCTTACGAAATTGTGAGACGACTGTTGGATTTGGGACAGGAGGTCACACCACTGATCATGGTTGATACGCCACGGCCCTTCGTGTTCAAAAAAGTAGACTTGAATGATAACGCCAAATTTTTAGTCGACTTGATCGAGTTTGCGAACTACTTTGCTGGCACCAAGATGCAGGTCAGTTACGATCAACTGCAGGGGCAGTCGGAAAATGCTTCGCTGGCCAGCGTGCTGGAACTAGCCATTGAACATAACGTTTTGCCTGCTCAAACTAATCTGGCCCACCTCAAGCGGCTGATTGACGTTTGCCGCTGGCACGTTCAATTCTTGCAAACATACAGCCCCACGGAATTGCCCCACGTCGCCCATTTGATACGACCGGAGGACACGTCGATTCTTTCTGAAGCGGCCCGTCTTGAACACTCTGATGATTTTGGTTGGAACAAGCTTGTGAATCTTAAGTTGCATCGCGTTCCCGGCCATCACTTTACAATGATGACCGGGAAAAACGCGGAAGGCATTGCCACTGTGATCGAGGGATTGCTGTCCGAAGCAGACCCCCACGTCTCCACCTCCGGCGCTGGCCTTTTAGGCCCGAAACAGGAATCTACATCGGGGAGACGTAAATGAATGGACGTTGGCTGTACTTCAAGACGCAATACCCGCTTGTCAAACGCTTACTTGCGGACACCAAGCGCGGCAAGGATATCCAGCAGAAAGTTTTACTGGACAAAATCAGTCGATCCATCGAAAGTGACTTCGGGCGGCGACATGGATTTTCACGTATTCGCTCGGCCGCAGATTTTCGACGGTCGGTTCCGATCACCGATTTCGAGTACTTCCGGCCTTACGTCCAACGCGTCCAAGAAGGACAAACCACTGCTCTGTTCGGACCACAAACGAAACTATTAATGTTTGCCCTTACTTCGGGCACAACCGAAAAACCAAAGCATATTCCAGTTACAGATCATTTTGTTCGCGACTACAAACGGGGCTGGAAACTGTGGGGTTTGCAGACACATGCCAATCACATGGACCTGCTCACGAAAAACTACCTGCACCTGGCCAGTGATTGGCAGCAGCACACAACACCCTCGGGAATTTGGTGTGGAAACATCAGTGGCTTAGCTGCGGAAACAAGACCAGCCATTGTCCGACGTCCTTTTGTCGTTCCTCCCGAAACCGCTAAAATGAAAGACTGGGTCAACAGGCAGTATGCAGTGCTTCGCATGTCGATGTTGTCCGATCGTATTGGCATGATTATCACGGCCAACCCGCTGACACTTGTAAAAATGGCCGAACTGGCGGATCAGCAAAAAGAGATGTTGATTCGTGATATTCACGATGGCACCGTCACCTTCCCTTTAGAGACACAGGATTCGTACCATCCGAAACTTAAGCGCAAGCTATTAAAAGCTGACAAGCGGCGAAGTCGTGAACTAGAAAGACTTGCTCAGCACCGAGGCAATTTGTTACCCGCTGACTTTTGGCCTAACCTTTCCGTGGTGGCTGTCTGGATGGGCGGACCGCTCGGTGCATTTCTTCCCGAGGTGCGGCGACTGTACGGGAACACAGCCCTCCGCGATCACGGGTTGTCTGCCAGTGAAGGTCGCATGACTTTGCCCATGCAAGACGAAGCCAATGCAGGACTGTTAGATTTCACATCAAACTATTTTGAGTTTATACCAACTCAGGTATATGGCGACGCAGATGCTGAGACTTTAGAAGCGCACGAACTCCAAGCCGGGGAACAATATTACATTTTATTGACCAACTCGGCCGGTATGTTTCGTTACAACATCCAGGATGTTGTGGAATGCGTTGGCTTCGAAGGCCAAGTTCCGCTGCTCAAGTTCTTGCACAAAGGGGCTCACTGCACTAATGTAGCAGGAGAGAAACTAACCGAATATCAGGTTGCGGCTGCGGTGCATAACAGTTTTGTGTCACTTCGACGCCATGTCGAAACCGTCATGCTTGTGCCGGAGATGGGCAATCCTCCTCGATATGTGCTGCTGATGGAGCAACATAGCTGTGAAATCGGTAGCTCACTAGCCCAGACAGTAGACAGCAATTTAGCGCAGCTCAATTGCGAATATGAAGACCGCCTCAAGACAGGACGGCTGAACCCCATTCGGATCCAAACCGTCCCGTCAGGAACATGGGACAATTATCGCGAACGCCGTATCGCCTCAAAGGGGGGCAGCCAGGAACAATACAAGCATGCCTTCTTAGGTCAATCCTACGATTTCTACGAGGAACTTATTCAATCCAATAAGTAAGGAACGGCCCGGAAATAACCTCGGCTTTTTTCTCAAGCCTCTGTGTTCCGCATCTCCCCCGCAGTGCGCTTCGGGACGGGGGAGAATCTCCGGGAACGATCTGCCGGGAAATGGAAAGCCGATCCCACCAACTATCAGTCGCTCGTCGTTTGCTTAGAAAGACCGTGACACCAGCCTGCCAAATCTCGAAGATATACGGCTGGGTCGGCTTCGAATTCAAGCGTGTGAGCGGCACCTTGATATTCGTAAATCTGCTTTTTTCGACTCGCAAACCGATCGAACAAAGCCCGCGTTGCCAAATTGTCGGTGATCGAATCGCTTCCGGCAAGCATTAGCAAAACAGGGCACTTCACTTGCTCTGGTACCTCTGTCGCAAAAGCTAATAATTTGATGTTGTTTCGTGCAAATCGTATAGTGATTTTGCGCAACGTAAGCGGATCTTCAGCGATATATTTCCGGTGGATCGACGAATTGGTAAACCAGGAAGGATCCCTCAACGGGATATTCACCTTACAGCCACCAAGCCCCAATGGCCCAGCCAAGCCTAAAAGGGTTTTCTGCAAACCCGTTGTGGCCTTATGGGAACATAGGCCTGGACAAATCAGTCCTAATCCCGATACCAGCGACGGCTCCTGCTTGACGACCGCAGTTGCCAAAATCCCTCCCCAGCTAATGCCCAGCAATATCTTGGGTCGTTGCGACGGCAAATGCTTCAGATAGCTCACGACGTCTGCGATCCAGACCGACCAGTCGCGCACATCACCTCGATCTCGCCAATTTAACCCAGAACCGCGACGATCGATAAAGTGAACGTTAAAGCCGTCCCTAGCAAGATGCGCGCAACTTGACTCATACCAACCGCTGTGACTGATGATTCCGTGCAAGTACACGACCTCACCGACAGGTCGTTCCACCCGCCAGCGCCGGACCGATAAAGGATAGCCATCGGGTGCATTGAACGAGCCGATTTCTGGAGCGGCGAAAGACATACCAGTCAGCTTATTGCAAAGGTGTTTGACTTTTGTATCAGCGGACTCATCTTCCGCTGATCAACGTGAATCCCAAGACCAAAACCGTCAATTGCATTGGCCCAACCGCCATAGCCGAATGTCAACGGTCGCTGGGCAAAATGGTCTTTTAATAAATGGCCATCTGCCGATCCTTCACAGTAGTGAACGCCACCGATTGAGGTTGCAAAATGTCGCCCAGCGGCCGACAGAATGGCAGATTCTCCCGGATGGCAACCAAGCTGATATCCCAGGCCCGCATTATGTGCCACTGCCGCAAGGCGAATGCTGCTTAGAAACCCACCACACTTTGAAATCCGGATGTTGAATAGGTCGCACAAGCCTTCATCGATGGCTCGCTGCGCGTCTTCTTGGCCGGTCAGCGATTCATCTAACATAATCGCCGTTTTCACGTTGCGCCGCACACGAGCCAAGCAAGCAACACCCGCGTGCGGCACGGGTTGTTCGACCGCGCTCAAGTTGAAGGGCCCAAGCGCTTGAATCCGGCGAATCACTTCGTCGACAGTCCATGCTTCATTCGCGTCAACTCGCAAATCCATCGTGTTTCCGATCCATCGACGAATCGACCTCAGTCGCTGGGGGTCCAGTTCTGGATTCATTCCCACTTTGATCTTGCAGTGGCTGAATCCATAGATCCGCATTGCCAGCGAGCTAAGAATCTCTTTTCCTATTTTCCCTGAATTAATCGCAGTTGAATATTGCACTCGTGCGCAGTGCCTGCGAATTCCTGCCGACTCTGGCAGCCATTCAACAACACGACGGAGCGACTGCTCAAACAGTCTTCCATACGCGTCCAGAACACTTAGTTCCAGGGCACAGCGATGCGCATTGGCCATGCATCCGCGTGGATCATCAGTTTCAACGTGAGGCCGATACGCACTGCAGACATCCAGTACCTCCTTCCACGTCAAGCATTTGGCCCCTATTTGTGACCGCAGATCCGTCACGGCCAATTGATGTAACGCACTCTCAGGAGATTCGCCGGTCACATATGTCCGCGGAACGCCCTCCCCCCAACCGACCGTGCCATCCTCCAATTGGCAACGAACGATGAAATTGTCGCTCCAGTTACGACGGTAGGAGGCATGCCTGAACTCCTTCCGCAGCCGAATCCGAACAATCATCCCAGTGACCTTCGCGATGCGCATCTTTTTGGCCTTTAACTACGCGCTTTTTCCGCTAGTGTGACTTTCGAAGGTTCGCAAATCGTTCGATGACCTGCTGATGAGACAGAAAGTTCTGCCCTCCAGATGCCTCCAATTCATGAATGACCCGAACGACTTCAGCATTCAACGGTGCCTCTACTCCAATTTCCTGAGCCAATCTAACAATCTCACCATTGACATAATCGATTTCCGTCGGTTTTTTGCGTCTGAGATCTTGATAGACAGAGAAAACAATTCGGGGCGGTTTAAAAATATTAA
>SLFV01000004.1 GCA_007124075.1 Roseimaritima sp. | reverse complement strand
CTTTTTCAAGATCACCGTTTCGGTCCAAACCGCGGTCTGGGAGATCCTGGGTTTCTATCGGGTCTATCACAGCATGCGATACGTCGCTGACCGGTTAGTGTTACGACTAACCCAACGATTGCCCGAGACGCTGCTGCAGCAAATCAAAGACGAATACTCGGATATCCTTTTAAGCGGGACGTTCTCCCAATCCGGGCCACTGCCGGAGGAGAGTGCCGAGGTAGAGTTGCGTGGTTTGACAAGGTTGGTTTTCCATTTCGATCGTAAGGCACTAGGCCGTTTACGAATGTTGATCAACACGATCAATGATCACGCACGCGCCCCCCAGTCCCGTTGACGATCGTTGCTGCAACTTCGTTGGCAAAATACATTCCATGCGAATTACCTGCGTTATTCATTCCTTGTCCGGTGGTGGTGCGGAGCGGGTAATGGCGGGATTGGTCAGCGATTTTTCCGGTCGAGGGCACACGGTTTGCCTCGTTACTTTGGATGATGGGCTGCGCGACCGGCATGACCTCCCGGAGGGAATCCACCGCGTTTGTTTGTCACGGTTGGGCAACAGCGAGAATCTGGTGCAGGCGATTCTCAGCAATTTGAAACGGATCGCATCTTTGCGGCGTGCGATTCGCAACAGCCGCCCCGACGTTGTTCTGAGTTTTTGCGATCGTACCAACGTCTTGACGCTATTGGCGACTGGTTTGACCAGGCTTCCCGTTGTGGTCTCCGAACGCAGCGATCCCGCCCAGCAACGCCTGGGACCATTTTGGGGTTTACTGCGTCGTATCCAGTATCGAAGCGCCAGTCGCCTGGTCGCCCTGACGGCTACCAGTGCCGATCACATGCGGCGTTGGCATCGTCTACCCGCGGCGATTATTCCTTCCGCCGTTACCGCACCGCTATCCGAATCAACACTGCAGTCCCCAATCGCAAAGCAGTCCGCGACTTCCGTCATTCTCGGTGTCGGCCGATTGTCGCATGAAAAGGGCTGGGATCGGTTGATTACCGCATTTGGGAACATCGCCAGTCGTCATCCGGATTGGCATGTCTGGATTGCGGGCGATGGCGATCAGCACGACGGCTTGCAGCACCAAATCGAAGCCCTGGGCCTAGCCTCGCGGATCAAACTTTTGGGTTGGGTCCGTCCTGTCGCCCCGCTGTATGCGCAGGCGGACCTTTTTGTATTGCCCAGCCGGTACGAAGGATTCCCCTCAGCACTGCTGGAGGCGATGGCTGCCGGGGTTGCGTCCCTGGCGATAGACTGTGATAGTGGCCCCCGTGAGATCATTCGGCATGACGTGGATGGATGGTTGTCCACCGCGCAGGATTTCTCAACAGATTTGGAAAAACTGATGCGGTCGGCCTGCTTGCGAAATCGCCTTGCGGATGCCGCGCCAGACGTATTGCAGCGTTTTTCCTGGGAAAACATGGTTGACCAGTTTGAAGCCCTGCTCCTCCAGGCTTCTCGATAGTCGCATGTCAGCTATACTAAATCGTGGCAGGGACGGCAGCCGCGTGGCAATGATGCGACTGCCTTGTTCTTCGCCAGTAGACTCCTCTGTAAGTACCGAAAGAATGAAGCGACCACGACATATCGATCGATTGCTAAAACAATGGCCTTATGATCCCACATCGCTGGCAGTCCGTTTGGAAAAAGGTTCGGATCAACGCGATATCCTGCAAATGCGGGTTGACATGGGGCTGCTGCAGTTGGAGGTGGTCGGTCGTCCTGATGGCTCGCACCCGCATGGCTGCGAATCGTATCTTGAATACCTGAAAATGCGGGAATTAAAGGAGAGTGATTTCGAGCTTTCTGAGGACGAATGCAACGAGGTCGATCGAGAGTTCATGCAAATGTACCATCGTCGAATCTGCTGGTTGCGACTGGAGTATTACCGTCGCGCTGTGATGGACGCCGACCATACGTTGGAGCTGATGGATGTTTCCACCCGTCACTCCCCTGATGAAGAGTGGACGATGACGCACGAAGAGTACCGCCCCTTTGTTTGGTTCCAGCGGACGCAAGCGCTGGCTTTGGCGGAGTTAATGGAAAACGGCGGAGAAGCTGCGGTACAGTCGTTCAATACGGGCTTGGAAGCGATCCGAAAAATCTTTATCGAACATGACATCGAGGAGCATTTTGAAAATGATGAATTGGTTCAGCGATTGGAGATGCTGCGGGAATCCATGAGGCAAGAATACGAAGTTGGCAGCACATTGCTGGAACGATTGAACGCGGCCGTAGCTGAGGAAAAGTATGAACTGGCCGCAAAGCTCCGCGATGAATTAGCGCGTCGCGAATCGTTTTGAGGTGCTGGCGCGAAATTCCATCGCCAGATGTCCGGAGCAAAACTGGCCTGCCGCTCCGAGACCAGTGGGATCACCGGGGCAGCAGCGTCAGTCGACTTTGCCCTTGGCTTCCAGTTTTCCCCAACTGTCGCGGAGTCCCACCGTGCGGTTGAAAACATGGCTGCCGGGTCGCGTGTCGCGATCAACGCAAAAGTATCCCTGCCGTTCGAACTGCACTGCGGTCCCAGGTGGAAAGTCCAACAGCGAAGGTTCCACAAACGCAGTGGACACGACCAGCGAGTCAGGGTTCAGACAGTCCAAGAAGGTTCCTTCGTTGGTCGCCTCCGGTTTTTCCACGGTAAACAGGCGGTCGTACAAGCGGACTTCTACCTCTCGGGCATGTTTGCGACTGACCCAATGGATCGTACCCTTACATTTGCGTGACGATTGGCCTTGGCCACTATGAGTACTGGGGTCGTAATGACACAGGATTTCCACCACGTTTCCCTGGTCGTCTTTCACCACATCGTAGCAATCGATGATGTAACCATAGCGGAGGCGAACCGCACCACCCTTTTTCAGGCGGAAATATTTTCGCGGCGCTTCCTCGCGAAAATCCTCGCGTTCAATCCATAGGGAGCCATCAAAAGGGACCATGCGCGTCCCGCCGGCAGGGTCTTCTGGATTATTGATCGCCTGCAGCATTTCCGTTTTGTCAGCGGGCCAGTTTGTGATGGTCAGCTTCACCGGGTCCAGCACCGCCATCCGCCGTTCCACGATAGCGTTCAGATGGTTTCGGATCGAATTTTCCAGTTTCACCATATCGATGGTGCTGTTAAATTTCGCAACGCCGATATCCTCACAGAACGCACGAATCGATTCCGGGGTGTAGCCGCGCCGCCGCAAACCGACGATCGTGGGCATCCTGGGGTCATCCCAACCGGAGACATGTTTTTCCGTCACCAACTGCAGCAGTTTCCGCTTGCTCATCACGGTGTAGGTCATGTTCAACCGTGCAAATTCGATCTGACGCGGATGATGGATCCCTAGATTCTCGCAAAACCAGTCATACAGGGGGCGATGATTCTCGAATTCCAGCGTGCAGATTGAAAACGATATATTCTCCAGGGAATCGCTTTGACCGTGCGCCCAATCATACATCGGATAGATGCACCACTGATTTCCCGTACGATGGTGGGTGGCATGGAGGATCCGATACATCACCGGATCGCGCAGGTTTAGATTGGGTGACCCCATGTCAATTTTGGCCCGCAACGTTCGCGTGCCGTCCGGGAATTCTCCGTCCCGCATTCGCTGGAACAAATCCAGATTTTCGTCCGGCTTGCGATTGCGATAGGGACTATTCCTTCCCGGTTCCGTCACCGAACCACGATACTGACGCGTCTGGTCAACCGACAAATCGCAAACAAACGCTTTGCCGTCGCGGATTAATTGTAACGCCCACTGGTATAGCTGTTCAAAGTAATCGCTAGCGTAATGCAAGTTGTTCCAGTCAAAGCCCAGCCAACGGATGTCATTCATGATTGAATCAACATACTCCGTGTCTTCTTTCACCGGGTTAGTGTCATCCAAGCGAAGATTGCAGGTCCCGCCATACTTTTCGGCCAGTGAAAAATTCAAGCAGATGCTCTTGGCGTGACCAATGTGCAAGTAGCCGTTTGGTTCTGGCGGAAAGCGAGTCAACACGCCCGTAAACCGCCCCTTGGCAAGATCCTGGCGGATGGCCGTCTCAATGAAGTTTAGTTTTTCGCTGCTAGCAGCGGCGGGATCTGGAGCTGACATCCGGTGGCCCTGATTCAGGAACGTTGTTGGAGGAACGCTTCAGTAATGAGCGGAAAATGAAAGGAAGGTGGTAACTGCAAATGGGAAAGTATCACGCAAGGCCAACAGAATAGCATCGCCCCATCCCTTTTGGCGAGGTCTCGCCCGGAATTCCTACTGGTCTGGCAGAGATATAAATGAGGGTTGGTCCGTCGTGGAATTCGCCAGAATTCCTCGAGCGAGAAAAATTCGAGCGAATCACACTGCGTTTGAAATTGAACGTTGACAAACCACCAGTTTCCGCCGCTCGCAATCTGGGGGGCACGGTTCTGCCTGCGAACTGCCGCGCGTGCAAAGACCCACGCTTGAAGTCTCGCAAAACACCCCCGATCTGGTATAGTGGCAGGTCGGAGGATGCAGCACTGTGTCGCATACACCTAAAGAATTTGCGGAACTGATGCAGTCGGTGCGCGACGGAGATGAAGCGGCAACCGCCATTCTCTGGGAAAACTATATCGAAAAACTCATGCGTCTGGCGGCTCAGCGGTTACCCGCCAATTTGCGGCGTGTTAGTGACGAGGAAGATGTCGCGCTAAGCGCTTTTCATAGTTTCATCCAGGGGGTCCGAGCAAATCGCTTCCCAGATCTCTCGCACCCTGATAATTTGTGGGGACTGTTGATTCGCTTGCTGGGCCGTAAGGTAACCGCGCAACTGCGGTTTCAGACGCGAAAAAAACGGGGAGGTGGCAAGGTGCGGGGAGAATCCGTGTTTGTCGATCCGGCTAGTCTGCGCGATGCCGGGATTGCCTCGGTCGCGGGCCAGCAAGCAAGCGGTGATTTGCAAGCTGAACTGGCCGAACAGTATGAGGCGTTGCTGAATCAGTTGCCTGACGAACAATTACGCCAGATAGCATTGATGCGCATGGAGGGTTTTTTAGTTGACGAGATCTCGGGGCGTTTACAGCTTTCCAAGCGCGCGGTGGAACGCCGTCTGCATTTGATCCGCAAGACGTGGGCAGAACGTTTGACCAAAGAAGACGAAGATTTGGATTATTAGCAGAAGGGAGTTTCCCGTGTCGTTGTCTCAGCTTTCGGCCGCAGTTCTGGCTCGTCTGGACGCGGTATGCTTGCAATTTGAAAGTGATCTGCGAAGCGGACGCAGCACCGACATCGAAACCGTCGTCCGGGAGCATTCCGACCTGGATCCAGAATCGTTACGCGGCGAATTACTTGCGATTCAGAATGAACTTCGTCCCCCGCCAGCTTCCACCGACAGGAACGCGGTTTTCGAACCAGGCGTTCAATTGGGGCCGTATCGGATCGAAGCACTTCTGGGGTACGGGGGGATGGGGCGTGTCTTCCGCGGGCTGGATACGCGTTTGTCACGACCGGTGGCGATTAAGGTCTTAGCGGATGACTTCACGAACCGCAACGATCGGGTTGAACGGTTTCAGCGTGAATCACGGCTGATAGCGGCGATCCGCCACCCCAACATTGTTATGTTGCACGACGTGGGAACGCACCGGGGGCACCCGTACACGGTTATGGAATTGTTGGAAGGGGAAACCTTGCGCCAACGAATGCGGCGTTCACCATTAACACCCACGGAAATTCGCGTTATTGGATGGCAGGTTGCCGCGGCATTGGGGGCATCCCACGAACGTGGCGTGATTCATCGCGATTTGAAGCCCGAAAACCTATTCTTGACCGCCCCCACGAACAGGACTTCTTCCAGTGGCGCGGCGGTATTGGTCAAGCTACTTGATTTTGGTCTTTCCAACGCGATGGACAGCGAGGTCGCTGGCAGCCAAGATCCCACCGCCAGTGGCGTGGTTATGGGAACCGTGGGCTACATGGCTCCTGAACAAGCCCGTGGCGAAAAGGTGTCCTATGCTGCCGATTTGTTTGGTCTGGGATGCGTACTGCACGAGTGCTTCTATGGGCAAGCACCGTTTGCGCGACGGACCATCGCCGAATCTTTGGTAGCCGTGCTTCATTCGCCTCCCGCGTGTGATCCTGAATTGGCCGCCAACGATCCTGAATTGGCGGCTTTGATTCAGCGGTGTCTGGAAAAAGACCCGCTGGCTCGTCCTGCCTCCGCTGCGGAGCTTGCCTGTGGATTGCAAAGCACCAGCGCGACGGCCAGCCATTCCGCGATCTTTGCGAAGGAGAGTCTCTCCCGTTCAAGCACCGGGGACTGCCTTTCGCCCGCGCGTTTGTCGCGTCGCTGCGTCATGGCGGCGGTTGCGGGCGCAGCGGCCATGGCCAGCGGCGGTGTGGCGTATCATTTTCTGACAACCAGCCACTCGCCGCCACCGATTGATTCCATCGCAGTGTTGCCGCTCCGCGTGCGTGATGGAGCCAGCGGCAGGCCGATCGGCACGCGCGAGCTTTCCGAGGAGGAGCAGATTGCGGCCATGCTGGTGAACCAATTGGCGAAACAGCCCAGGCTGAAGGTCGTTCCGTATCGCCCCATCGATCTGACACCACAGCAGTACTCCCAGGTCGCAAAGCAGCTTGGGGTCAGTGGGCTGGTGCTGGTCGACATTGCGGGCGATGGCGCGCAGCGCCATATTCACTTACAGTTGGTCGATGGGAAGAGCGAACGTTTGGTTTGGGGCGAAACCTTTCCGTTTCGCCCCGACGTCAAATTGGTAGATCAACGTGGGCACGCTGCCGTCTTAGCGGAGCAGATTGGATTGCAAATTCGCTCTCTACAACGGACCGGCGAGACTGACGATGGGCAAGCATTTAGCTGCTTGATTCGTGGCCATGCACGGCTGGACCCTGATAGCGAAGCCGGTACCGAGGAGGCGCTGCGTTGTTTTCAAAATGCGCGGACCGTAGACCCGCAATTGCTGGAAGCCCATGTGGGGTACGCTCTAACCGCGCTATCGCTTGCCAACTTCACCGAACCCGACGCTAGCAAACAGTATGTCTTGGAAGCCCGGGATGCGATCGAACAGGCCCTGGCCTTGCGCCCGACGGCCCCCACCGCGCTACTGGCCGCTGGCATGATCGCATGGCAAAACGATCGGGAGTACGGCGAGGCGTTTCGGACGTTGCTGCAGGTGGAACAGGCACTGCCCAATAATTGGCAAGTGCAGCATGAGATGGCTTTACTTTCCGCAGCGATGGGCAATTTTAGCGACGGGCTGAAGCACGCCGAACGCGCGGTCAGCTTGAATCCGTTGTCATTGACTCTGCAGATCAGTTTGACGCGTCTGCGATGGTTCAGCGGCCAACGCGTTATGGCCGACGTGGGGGCCAAGGCCTTACTGACAGAATTTCCCGACAGCCCCAAGGTCAAGGGGCTGGCGATCGATTTGGCCGAGGACGAGCAGCAATTCGCCTTTGCCGCAGCCCTGGCGGGTAGTTCCGATGCATCCAGTTCGCCGAACGCGTACTTCGCCCTGCGAGCAGAAACCTTGTCGCAGTTTCCCTACGGTCCCTACGGTCCGGTTGCGAATCTGGCGATCTTGAAGGCCCGACAAAACCAGCTTAGCGATGCGGATCTGGCGACCATCAATCAATCCAGACCGCCTCGCTGGGCCTACCTTTTGGCAGCGCATCCGGTGTTTCGATCGTATCGACAAAGTGCGATTGTCCGCGAAGTCTTGCCTCACGAAGTCCCCTTACTCTGATGCATGCGCAAGCCGCCGCCACTCCGCCGTCATCGTCTCGGCAAACCGGTACGTCGACCAGTTGGTCGCTGGTGCTGGATAGCTTGGAGCAGTGCTCCTATCTGCCCGACAGGCCGTCACGGCTGCCTTTGTGGATGCCGTCGGGTCAATTGGCACCAGAGGAATTCGACCAATTGCTGGCCGCCGGTTTTCGACGCAGCGGCATGTTTGCCTATCGGACCCAGTGTCCCGGGTGCCAAGCCTGCGAACCCACGCGGCTTCCGGTTGGGAAGTTTCGACTTTCACGGTCGCTGCGAAGGGTCTTGCAACGTGGTGATCGCGAGTGCGAAATTCGTTGGTCGAGGCCTAGCTGTGATCCGGTGCGTCTGAGGCTGTTCAATCAGCACGGGGAACAACGCGGTTTAAGTGATCAACGTCCGCCAACGACCAGCCAGGAATACAACGCGTTCTTAAGGGCAACCTTTTGTCAAACGCTGGAACTGTCTGTCTGGCTGGATTCTCAATTGGTTGCGATCGCCATCACTGACATGGGGGCCCAAGCCGCATCGGCGGTGTACACCTATTTCGATCCGCAAGCCGCTCGGTTCTCCCTGGGGACCTACGCGATCTTGAAACAATGGCAGTGGTGTCAGCAACGACAGTTGAAGTTTCTTTATTTGGGACTGTATGTCGCCGACAATCAACATCTGCGGTACAAAGCGCGTTTCGTGCCCCAGCAACGATTAATCGATGGCCAGTGGCAAGGCTTTGATTTTGCGGAATACCAGCCTTGATTTGGTGCGGCAACGCCGGTTGAACGCAGCACGATCACACCGTGGAATCGCGTGGTGCGGGACGGCATTGGCTGGCCTGCTGGACCAGCGTTTCTAGTTGGCCGAAGTGTTCCAAAATCGTATCGGTTGAGGGGCCAAAGTCTAGCAGGCAGGCAACTTCAGTGACACCGATGCGGAGCAGTTCATGGATCAACTGTTGACACGTTTGGGGAGTTCCCATGAACGATCGCCCGCCAACGAATTTGTCAAACGCCCACGACAGCATT
>SLFV01000385.1 GCA_007124075.1 Roseimaritima sp. | reverse complement strand
TGGTGAACCTTCGGTCTGCCGACCGTTTGATACGCCCACAATCCCGCTGGATCGTACGTTCGCTCCGTCCATGCAGGCGACAAACCGCCCGAGGTGACCACCGTCACACCGTCCTGGACCGACCAACGATCCATATACAACTGCCGGATCTGGGACTGGCGTGATTCGTCGGGCCAATCCGCGCCCAGGACCAACCATTGCCGCAACCAGTCAATCTGCTGCCCGGAAAGCCGCTCGGATTCCTTGGGCGGCATCGCAGAAAATTCCTCCTCATGACGCATCACCGCCAACAGTAATGGACTTTTCTCGGGTGCATTCAGGACAATCCCGGCAACGCCACTGTCACCACCGGCAAACGCGCCCGCTGGTGAACGTAAATCAAGTCCCCCTTCAATCGCGGCTTCCGGTTCGCCGTGACATGCCAAACACTTTTCTCGAAGCAGCGGAGCCACGCGACGAACAAACAATAAATCCGCCTCGCTAGGCGGGGCAGGTGACGTCGATTCCTCCGACGTGACCAACAACGTTTGGCCAGTACGATCAGCGACCCCATTCGCACCTGGAGTCCCAACCGCCGCATTGTCGTCGCTTGTCGCTGACGTCGTCGGCGCGGTTGCCGATGCCGGAAACGTTAGCACCTCTCCCCGTTTTTCCTGCAGTACCCCGTCGATAAATTCCAACGTGATCACGCCTAGGTACTTGGGTCGTTCGCTGGATGCTTTATGCGGAGCACCGCCGGCCTGAGCGACCAACACGCCGTTAACGATCGGCGCCGGGTTAAGCAGCGTATGACTGTGGGCACCGATGATCACATCGAACTGTGGGAAATTTTTCGCCAACGCTAGATCGGTCGCGTGCCCTACATGGTTTAACGCGATGAATACGTCATGATCATCGGCCAAATTCACTAGATTCCTGGCGGCATCGATTGGTTTTTCGATGGTCAGATGATCGCCCTTGCCCACCGTCAGCCCAACAATCCCGAGTCGACGCCCGGTGTTTGTATGCCATGCCAGTTGCTTCACCGCAGGCGGCAAGACCTCCGAATCGTAAGACACATTGCTGGCCAGCAAGGGAAACTTTGCCAACAGCAGTGCCTCGCGCGTATACGCTTCAATCGGCGCCAATTCATGGTTGCCCAGCGTCATCACGTCGTAGCCGATGTCATTCATGGTCTGGATAATCGTTGTTGCTTCCTGACGATACCACAGCGAATCGCCGCGAAACGTTTCCCCGTCTCGCTCCCACGCATCGGGTTTGCGCACCACCACATCACCACCGCACAGCAGCCAAACGTTGTCAAACTCCTTTCGGAAAGCAGTCACGCGAGCAGCGAAACGGTCTTGCGCATTAAAATCAAAATGCATGTCGTTGTCATGCAGCAGGACCACGGTTTCGCGGATGGGCAAATCGATCGATAATCCCAACAAATCGTCAGCAGCATTTAAAAAGATCCTTCCAGCAGGTCCAGATTCCGCCATGGGACTCCGAACTTCGATCAAATACCCTGGCATTTCCGACAAATCGTCTCGCTTTGCCGACGCTGGCACCGTGAATTGAAACTTCCCTTCACCGTCGGTCATGGTGGAGATTCCAGGCCGTAACCGCTGACAATCTTCCGCCTCGGGCGGCAGCAGGATCTCAATGGATGCATCGGCAACGGGTTCGGAATTCAAATCAAGAACCGTCCCTGATAAGACCTGTTGTGCGGACAGCGATCCGCAACCGAAGCTTTGGAACCAACCAACCAGCAGCAAAACCACCAGCAATCGCGAAAACTGGATCATGGCCAGGATCGACCCCCTATCAAAGGCGTGTAGCAAGCCACCAAACTCGAGACCATCCTCACGAACCGGACGGAGTGGTAAGTTTCAGGCGACGGGTCAAAGCCGGACGGCAGCGTAGCCACGGCACCGTCGCAAGCGTCTTCCTCCATTATACCGCGACGCATGCCAGTCTGCTCCACAGTCCAGCGAACCGATGTTTTTGCTTCGATCATGGCCATGAAGGGACGAACCGGAAATAAACTCGGCGTATTTCTTTACCTTCCGTAGCAGCCCCGCCGTTTCAACGCTGTCTAGAGGACGGGCCGTCATCCAGCGGTGCCGAAAAGAAATCCAGTTCGCACTGCATGGCATAGCGATACACATCCCGTACGGCAGACTGGTCCGTTGCCAACTCATCCAACAACGATTCCAGACGCCCGCAGAGTTGTCCGAAATCATCCCCGCAATAGGTTTGAATCCAAGCTTTGTAGGGATGGTCAGGCCGCAGCGATACCGCAAGTTGCTGGCCCAAGTGCCGGTAGACCCGCATGCAGGGCACCATCGCCGCAATGATCTGGGAAAGGCTGTCGTGCCAGGCGACGCGGAGCAGGAAATTTGTGTAGGCCATTGTAGCCGCGTAGGGAACGACCTGGTCAAGGTTAATGCCCAGCGATACGGAGTAGCTTCGGTGCAATTGCAGTTCGTCCATCACGCCGGTCATCAGTTCGTGAAAGACGCGGGCATGGTGTAAATTATTACATTTTGCGGCCGCCAACGCATACGCCTTCGTAAACGCACGTAAGAAGAAGGCGTCCTGCGCGACGTAACGCGCAAACGCCTGACGATCCAGCGTCCCATCGCCCAGGCCGCGTACGAACGGGTGATCCTGCAGATGTCTTGCCAGGTCTGCGTTAAGCTGCCAGAGTGCTGCGTGCAGCATGCTATCCGCTCCAGGTCATGCACCAAAAGTCTTGCTCGTGCCGCAAGACTTCGTTGAAGTGCTGCTGCTGGACTCCATCGGGATGGCGGTCACAATGACTGAGCAAGTCCGCGACGTACTGAGCAAACAGCGGATTGGACCAGCGGTCGATATATTCTGCATACGGCGAAGAGGATCCCGACCCGTCTCCTCGGAGTGAACCCCAAGCGCAAAGGTAGGCTGCCTCCACACCGAACAGGATAGGCAGCAGAACCTCCGAGGGCTGCGTGTAAGCGGCGGCGATCAGATAGTCGACATATCGCCGACACGTAGGATGCGTCGCGACTTGCAAATCAAGTCCGTACTGCGCGGCTTTTTGTTCAAACCAATCCAGTTCGCTGTCCAACGCCGCCAGCCCGGCAAGCAAAACCTTTTGTGCTGGGCGAGGCGTCTTTGCAGTTGCCACTGCCTGACACGCCGTCAGGCCTTTGGCAAAGGCGTAATCCTGAACGAGCCACCGATGAAATGACTCGGTCGGCAGGTTGCCAGCCTCAATGGCAGTCAAAAATTCGGCGGTGGTTGCGTTTCGCCATAACGGGCCGGCCCCCCGTACTAGTGAAGATTGTTCGATGATCAAAAGGCTCATGCAGCCAAGGTCTCACGCGTCGGAAGGATGAAAGAGACGTAGAACGGTACACCGAAGAGGAAAAATCGGCTGAGAAAGCCAGTTCAAACTGGCGCAAACTGCCAAATTATCATGCCAGGATATCGTGATGCACATGCCCGGCAACGTCGGTCAGCCGAAAATCGCGACCGGCATGCTGAAATGTCAAGCGCTCGTGATCCAAGCCCAATAGATGTAGGATCGTCGCGTGCAGGTCATGCACGTGCATTGGTTTTTCCACTGCGTAATATCCATAGTCGTCGGTGGCACCGTGCCGGTAACCGGCTTTGACACCCCCGCCCGCCATCCACATGGTAAAACCTTCGGGATTGTGGTCGCGTCCATCCTTCCCTTGGGCAACTGGGGTGCGGCCAAACTCGCCACCCCACATTACCAGCGTATCACGCAGCAACCCCCGGCGCTTGAGGTCCTGCAACAATCCTGCAATCGGCCGATCGACTTCCAGAGCATTTTTCGCATGCCCTGTTTTCAAGCTGCTGTGTTGGTCCCATTGAACGTTGGTATCGGAATGGGTCACTTGCACGAATCGGACGCCCCGTTCAGCAAATCGGCGCGCCAGCAAGCACTGCCGTCCGAAGTCGGCGGTTGGTTCTTGATCCATCCCGTAAAGCGCAAGCGTCTGCTCCGTCTCATCGGTCAGGTCTTGCGCCAACGGCAATTCGTTCTGCATGCGAAACGCCAGTTCAAACGATCCAATTCGGGCCTCCAGCGCTGCCGCGTCCGACGCGTCGTCGGCCGCCAGGCTGGCCAAATGCCCCTGATTGAGTTGCCGAAGCAAATCCAGTTGCGAACGCTGCTGTTGATGACTCCAACGAACGTTGGAAATGTACTTCACATTGGCAGCGGTCGCAGGTTGACTGGCCACGCCCAGCGGCACCCCTTGGTATTGTGCAGGTAGGAATGCCGAACCCCAATTTTTCACACCGCCGTGAGCCAATGTAGGACAGATCGTGACAAACCCGGGAAGGTTTTCGTTTTCGGTGCCCAGTCCGTACTGCAACCAAGCCCCCAAACTGGGACGCACAAAATTATCGCTACCGGTATGCAGTTTCAACAACGCACCCCCGTGGGCAGCGTTGGTCCCGTGAACAGAATGCAAGAAGCAGATATCGTCAACGCATTTGGCGACCTCCGGAAACAACGCACTGACCGGAATACCACACTGACCCGCGGGCTGGAATCTCCAGGGCGAAGCCAGAAGCTTCCCGGTTGCGGCAAATTGCACGCGAGGTTTATCGAAGGGAAGGTCTTTTCCATCATCGCGTTGCAACCTTGGTTTATAGTCAAAGGTATCCAGATGCGAGGGCCCCCCCTTCATAAACAGAAAAATGATTCGCTTCGCACGAGCCGGGAAGTGCGGTCGTGCATCGCTACCCGACTGGGTCGACGACGCTCCCGCAGCCTGACGCTGCAACATTGCCAGAAACGCCAGATTCCCAAATCCAACCGCCGAACGCTTCAACATCGCCCGGCGCGACGTGCATCCAGACATTTGTCGAGCGAAATGTTCTTCAGAAAGCATGCGGGAGGCCTCGTTCAAGGGATAGTCAGAAATTCATTGCTGGCCAGAAGACTTTGGCAGATCGCGACCCAAGCGTCGTACAAGTCTGCTTCCGCGGCCAGCGGTGAGGAGTTTTCCGCGAGGGCTGCGACCCCTTGTGGCTGTCCCCCCTGGCCATCGACGCCAAAGCTCCGCACGAATCCTAACACGCGCTGACGCTCATCCCGTTTAGGTAAACGCCCCAGAATGTTCTCGTACAACACATCCAGCACCACCTCAGGGGACTGGCTGGGGCCGCCCTGCAACAAACGGTCGACCATGTGCTGAGCGGCCTCCAGGACAATATCGCTATTGAGCATGAAAAGGGCTTGCGGTGCCACGATCGAAGACTGGCGATCCCCATTGGTCACGTCGGCAGTGGTGTAGTCGAAAAGCGTGAAAACGTCGTACAGGTTGTTCCGAATTACCGGCAAATACAGAGAACGGCGTGTCGTAGCATACGTCGTATTGTCCTGCGACGTGTGATTGAAAACAAACTCGCGATTTCCCACGTTCAACATCGACCCCCCCATGCTGCGGTCAAGTTGGCCGCTGACCATCAAGATTGCATCGCGGATCGATTCGGCCTGCAGCCGACCGATTGTGCTTCGCCAAAGGAATTCGTTGTCGGGATCGATTGCCAGCCGCTGCGGGTCCGACTGGCTGCCGGTTCGATAGACGCTGGACAGTACGATACGCCGGTGCATCCCCTTCAACGACCAAGAGTCACCAACAAATTCCGTAGCCAACCATTCCAGTAACTCGGGATGACTGGGGGTCTGCCCCAGTTGGCCAAAGTTATCGGTCGTCGCAACCAGTCCGCGTCCAAAGTGCCAACGCCAAATCCGATTGACTAGGACTCGCGGTGTCAATGGATTGTGCTGACTAACAAGCCACCGAGCCAATTCCAAACGTCCGCTGGACCCTTCTGCGATCTCCAGAGGTGGCCCGGCTTGCAGCACGGCAGGTAAGCCGCGAGCGACGGTTTGTCCCAAAGTCAGATGACTGCCACGCACATGCACAGCCAGATCCTCCACCTGTGACTCGTCCCTTACCCCCATCGCCGAATCCGAAGCAACGGAGTCGGCTTGGTGTTGCCGCCACTGAGCAGGCGTTGCCAGCGAATTCTCGTGCCATTTTGCGACCGTCTTCAGCGATTCCATCGTCCGCGTGCTGCTGAAGATGCCCGCTAGTGCGTAGTAGTCGACCGCAGAAACCGGATCAAATTTGTGGTCATGGCAGCGTGCGCAGCCCAGCGTCATCCCCAGGAAGGCTTTCCCCAACGTATCGATTTGCTCGTCAATAATGTCCATCCGCATCTTGGTCTGATCAGGCTCCGCCAGGACTTTGGGGCCCATCGCCAAAAAACCGGTGGCGATCAGACAATCCCGCTCCTGCTGGTCGCGTGGCAGCAAATCGGGGACTTCGCCCGATTCGTCGGCGGATTCGGGAGGGGGAAAGGACTCCCTTTTCTGTGCAACCAGCAGGTCACCGGCGATCTGTTCAACAATGAACTGATCCAGCGGCTTATCGGTGTTGAGGGAACGCACCACGTAATCGCGATACCGCCAGGCGTTGCCGTGCGCCACATTTTCGTCCAGCCCGTTGGAGTCCGCATAGCGGACAATATCCAGCCAATGCCGCCCCCAGTGTTCTCCGTAGCTGGCCGACGCTAACAATCGATCGACTACCGTTTCGTAGGCGGTCGGGGATTGGTCGATCAAGAACTGATGGATGTCTTCGGGTGTCGGGGGCAGGCCCGTCAAACCGATCGTCACGCGGCGGAGCCAAGCCTGTTTGGTTGTTTCCCCGTTGGGTGTCAAACCTTGGTCTTGCATCGCAGACAGCACGAAACGATCAATGGCGCCGCGCGGCCAATGATTCGCCTGGACGTCAGGGACCTTAACCTGACGCAACGGTTGAAACGCCCAAAACTGTCTTGCTTGTTGAAGATCAATTGTGCCCCGCCTCGGCGGCGGGGGTTCGCCCAGCCCATCGGGATGAACAGCACCACGGGCTATCCACTGCTTGATCAGTTCCTGCTGGGCGGGGGAGAGTTGTTCATCGGGCGGCATCTGCAAAGCGGGGTCGCGATAACTGATCGCCGCGACCATCAAACTTTGTTCAGGCTTCCCCGCCGTCAATGCGGGCCCGGAGACGCCGCCGTGAAGCATTCCCGCAAGCGAGTCCAACCGCAGCTCTGCCTCCTGCTCCTCCGCATTGTGACAGTCGATACATTTTTCCAGCAATAAGGGCCGAATTTTGCTTTCAAAAAAATCCAAATCTGCAACATTGGACTCCGATGGCTGCGCATCAAGCGACGCTGCACTAAGCAACATTACCGCGAGCCCCAACTGGCAGCGCCCAAGTCCTCGTCGAAACCCATGTCCGCGTCGAATGAAGCTGTTAAGAAAAATGAGGGGACGCATACCGCGAAGCCCTTTCAATAAGGTTGCACAACGTCGGGAAAAACCAAATCCGCGGAATCGCACAGGATTCGGGTGGTATCATCGGCAGTTGGCGGGGAGGCAGGATTTTCAGTGGCAGTGGCGAACCAACGCGCTACGTTGCCAGTATAACGCCTGTTGCCAGAGGTTTTAAAGCAACCGCAAAAAAACGTCTCCCCGATCGACCCTTGGATGGGTTGTTAGTGGGGGGCGGCAGGAGTCAATTGCCGGAACGCCCCTTCCGGTGCTTCGCACAATTCACTCCTGACCCTTTCGCCCTAACTTTTTACGTCGACGCTCCACTAAGACAACAGTTCCTTCATGACATGTCCATGCACATCCGTTAAACGTCGGTCGATGCCGTTATTACGGACAGACAGTCGCGTATGATCCAGGCCAAGCTGATGCAGGATTGTTGCGTGAATATCGTAAACCTGTTTCGCTTCGTGGGAAATCAACGGCTTATAACCCCACTGGTCGGATTGCCCATACGTTCCCCCTTGGATCCCGCCACCGCAAAGCCAATTGGTGAACACGAACGGGTTGTGATCTCGTCCCTGGCTGCCCTGAGAACAGGGCATGCGTCCAAACTCGGTGGTCCAAAGGATCAACGTATCGTCCAGCATGCCTCGTTGTCGCAAGTCTTTGATCAAAGCCGCAGCCCCGCGTGCCATGCCCAGCGCCAGCGGGGCATGGTCGCGTTTCACGTTCTCGTGCGAATCCCAGTTGCGGCGAGGAAAGCCATTGTCGTTGCCACTCCAGATTTGCACAAACCGCACGCCTCGCTCCAGCAAACGTCTGGCAATCAAGCACTTTCGTCCAAAAAATTCGGTTTCGGCTTTCTCGTTGATCTCACGATCGTCGACCGCTGGTCCCTGCGCCGCCAAGCCGTACATCTGATGGATATATCGCGGCTCCGTCGCAAGATCCAATACGTCGCTGGCACTTAACTGCATCGCGGCGGCCAGTTCATAGGCTTGGACACGTGCCGCCAGCCGATCATCGCCGGGACGCTGTTGGGCATGTGCGGCGTTCAACCGGGACAATGCTGCCAGCCCAGCGCGATCGCTTTCATTGGTAATGAAATCACTGGCAGGCGGGTACAGGTCAGCAATCGGCTCGTCACGGGAGGGCCTGATCACTGTGCCTTGATGCTGTGCCGATAGAAACGCGGTGGACCAATTCTTGGCTCCATTGGACGCTAGGCCGCGATGGTCCGGCAGCACAACAAACCCCGGCAGGTTATCGGTTTCGCTACCCAGTGCGTAGGAAATCCAAGCCCCAACGCTGGGAAACCCGGGAAAGTTGAATCCGGTCGTTTGCAACAACGTGCCCTGCGAATGGACTCCCGTCTTACCAATCACATTGTGAACAAACGCGATGTCGTCCACCACTTCGCCCAGCGGA
>SLFV01000091.1 GCA_007124075.1 Roseimaritima sp. | reverse complement strand
TTGTCGTCGCCTACGCAGACCATTTGCCGACACCTTGCCGCCGCCCCCAAGGCCTCGACCGGGCGAACCTGACTGGCTTCATCGATCAGCAAAATGTCAAACTCCATCGCCCCAGGTTCCAAATACTGGGCCACCGACAAGGGGCTCATCATAAACACCGGCTTGACCGCCTGGATCGCGGGCGCGGCCCGAAGCAACAGTTGCCGCAGCGGCAGATGGCGACGCTTCTTTTGCATCTCATGTTTCAGCAAGGCGACCGCGTCGGGCAGGTTATCGCCCCCCGGTTTGCTCATGCGAACGTAATGAGCGTCAGCGACTTCCGACCGTGCCAGCAATAGACGCTGTAGATCCAGCTCGCGAAACTCCTGACACAACCGTTCAAACTTTCCTCCATCGAATTGTGCCAATTGCGGATTGCGCGCCATCGTGTCCCGCAGTAACGATTCGGCTACCGCAAACTGAAACTGTGTCTGACCATCGTCTGCCGCAATCCGCCCATCGTCCAATCGCGCCGCCAATGCACCGTCGGCCAGGCTGGCAACCGCATCGCGCGAACTAATGTACTGGGTCCAGTCCCGCAGGCGTTCGGGTTGATCCAGCCATGCCTGCAGTCGCTGCCGCAAATCGCTCAGTTTCACCCGATGCGCCGGAGCGACCTGACGCAGTAAGTCGGGAACCGGCACGTCCGCCGAAGTTTGGTTTGGATCGTCAAAGGCCTGTTGAAGATCAAACTGCAGCGTCTCCAGCAACTGCGAAAATTGGCCAATGAACGCTTGCAGGCGTTGGTCAACCTGCTGGATCTGCTCACGCCAGCTATCGGGTTGGTCAATCAGTCCGATCAAACCACGAAAGTTTGGCAGCGGATCATCCGCAGCAACCCTCGCGTCCCACGCTTCCCATTGATCGATCAGCCCTAGATCGGTTTGCAAACCAATCCAAAAACGCCCGAAGGCGACTTGCCCGATTCGGTCGGCTTCGGTGATCTGCTTGCGTCCCTGATGGTATCCGTGCAGCAAATCAAAAATCGCTTGCCGTTCCGCGAAATGGCTAGGGGGTTTCGCTACCAGTAACGCTTTCAGCCTATTGCGGGCTGCGCGATAGCGAGCAACAAACATCCGATACCAGGCCTGTCCCAACTCCCGGTAGGCCTGGCGTTGGGCGGCCACGGGTGTATCCCACGCGGAATCGTAAACCCGATCCCTCAACCCTTCTTGCGCGTGCAGGATCGCGCGGGCCGAACCAGCAATCTGGCCGATCACCCCGCGATGATCCTCCCAGACCGGGCTATCCGCCGCCTGAGGGTCCACCTTGGGCGCCTGCAGCAGCGCGTTCGCGGTGCGGGTCAAACGACAGATCTGCGACAAGGTTGTGGGTACAATGCCACCTAAACGCTGCCCCAAGCCGCCCGCGACCTGAGTCAAATCGTCCAAGGCCTTAATCGCGTTGGGAATGCTGACCAGTAATCGCTCCAGGTCTAACGGCAAAACCTGCCGCAGTTGACAGCCGCGCCAAGGATGTTGGCTCGGTTGCCCCATTTTTGCGATCGCTTGGCAGTAGGAACCGACCTCCTGCTGCCGTTGACGCAATAAATCGACGGTCCATTGGGGGGCTTCGTTTAACTGAAAATCGGGCAGCGGTACTTCGCGGCAACGTAGTGCAATCAGCTCCGTCAGAACCTGATACAGCGACTGACCATGGGGTTCCTGCGGAGCATGCATCATATCGGCATGCTTATTCAATTGGTCACGCAGCTCCTTCAGTCGTTTCACCGTGCTGTGCAATTCCGGCGGAGCTTGGGGACGCCCCAGTTTCAGTGTCCGCTCGATTTCCTGCAGCACCAGCCGCTTGTTGGTTTTTTCTGAATGCAATTCCAAACACATGTCGCCGATCCCAACCTGATCCAGACGACTTTTCACGACCTCCAACGCCGCCATTTTTTCAGCAATAAACAGGATCGACTTGCCCGACCGCACCGCTGCGGCGATCAAGTTGGTGATTGTTTGCGACTTTCCCGTGCCCGGTGGTCCCTGAATTACGAGGCTTCGGCCGCGACAGACCTCCTCCACCACCAACGACTGCGAACTGTCGCAATCAATCACGTGCATCGTGTTAGCCGGTTCCAGCAGGTGGTCGATCGGTTCGTCATCGCCGCACAACGGGGCGGCAGCCGGAAAACCGTCGCCCAACAATCCCCGAATCAGCGGCTGATCCTCCAAACGTTTGGCTTCCGGCCATGTTTCCGGGGCCAGATCGCGATACATCAGCAATTTGGTAAACGAAAAAAACCACAGAAGGCAATCGTCGCTCAGCACCTCCCAGCCCGCCTGATGTTCGACCACCTTGGCGACTTCTTGGAAGTACGCCGTCGGCGATAGGTCCTCCACCGGCGGAACCAGCGGTAGATCCAAACCGGTGTCGATCTTCAGCCTGGTTCGCAAGGTCAGGTTGGTTTCGATCTCCTCCCCGCTGTAAACCAAGGAAAATCGATTTCCCGCATGCGACCGCTGCAGCCTGACCGGCACCAGTAATAACGGTGCGTCGCGAAACACATCGGTTTTGTCAGCTTCGCGCCAACGCAGAAACCCCAACACCAAATATAGGATATTGATTCCCTGCTCCTGCAGCGATGTCGCGGAATCGGTGTTCAGTGTCAATAGTCGACGATCCAGTTCCTCCGGTTCCAGTTCGGTGTGCAAAATGTCATCGGTTTGACGATTCCGTTCGGGTGCCGATACCCCGGCTTGTTCGAAACGCATCGGTTTGCCGTCGACCACCAAATGCTGGAAGACCTGTTCGCACGACTCGTCAATAACCTCCAACGCGCAACCACGTGATGGATGCCGGGGTGTGTTCAACAGGCGATTACGAGTACTGAGTTCCAGCAGGTCGCGGCGAGCGACTTCCAATTGCCGGTGCAATGGTTCGTTGGACATAGGGATTCTTAAGGCCTGAGATGCGAAAAGAGGAAAAGTTGCGGTTGTCGCCCGTGCCGTCTGAGTTTACACCCGAAGCAGCGACCGTCCATCCTCTCGATAGGCGTCGGTCGGTATTCCGCGGCGACCCTTCCAATCTGCCTCGTATTGACAGTTTTTCCCCACGATTTCTACACTGGCAGCCAAAGTTCCTTGAAACAACCGCATTCCCGAATCCTTGTTGCTGGAAAATCCAATGAAGAGCGATCGTCGGCACGAACTGCAACAGAATGAACTTGCCGATGCCTTGGGCGGAGTGATTCTGAAAGCAAAACCGTATGCCCCTGCAATCGTTACCGGCGTTTTGCTGGCGCTGGGGGGCGGATTGATCTTCAGTATCCTGAAGGGTAGGGCCGCCGATTCACGTAGCGACGCAACTTTGTCCTACCTGTTGTTCGCGGGCCAAGCCGATTCGGCGGCGCTCGGAAACGTCGCTAACAACTTTCCGGATACGCGAGCCGGTTTGCTGGCAATGCTAACCAAGGCAGACATCGATCTGGCCGAAGGGATCGAAAACCTGTTTACCATGCGCTCCGCAGCGATCGAACAATTGGAGGCGGCGCAATCGGGGTACGCGAATGTCTTGGAACGCTGGCAGGATCCGCTGATTCAGTCACGAGCAACGTTGGGATTGGCACGGTCTCAGGAGGCTCTGGGCAACGCAGAAGATGCAATCGGTAGCTACCAAAAGTTGGCTGATTTGGGGGAGTCCGATGCGATGAGGCGGATGGCAGAGGAACGGATTGCGAACTTGAAGCGGTCCGAAACCGCTGAATTTTTGGCGTGGTTTGCCAAGCAGGAACCGGAGGTAATGGCCCCTGTCGACCCAGCGGAGCCACCGATCACGGATCTCCTGCCGGATGACCCTGATATCGTGTTGCCTGAAAGTGAACCGGCACCTGCGGAGGAACCCGCCGCGGCCGAACCTGAAATGCCGGAACCCGAAGCGCCAACGGAACCTGAAACCCCGACGGAACCCGAAACGCCAGCGGAACCGATGGAGAAGGCTGAACCCGTCGCGGATTCGACCCCCGAACCTGCCGCTGAGACTGTGGAACCTGCTGAGCCTGCGGAATCCGCGGAGACGCCTCAGGGAGCGGCTGACGAAGGGGGGGCGACCGAAGCGGCCGGGGACGGGGATGACGGCCAACCGCAGCCGGACGATGCTGGGACTGCCGATGCTCCTCCGGCGGAGACGCCCGACGGCTCGTCCCCTGCGCGTGGGCAATAACTCGGTGGAACACGGCAGTGACGATCAGGCTCGACAGTTCACGGTCCCGGACTCCGCTGCGGGGACTCGGATCGATGTTTTTCTGACCGCCGCGATTGACGGATATAGTCGCGAACAACTTCGCCTGGCGGTGCATGCGGGGGCTGCCCAGGTCGATGGACGAGACGTTCGTCCCAGCTTTCGACTGCGCCCCGGGCAACGGATCAGCTTTCGCGTGCCGCCCCCTGCTCCCGATGGCTCGCTGCCGGAAAATATTCCGCTGGATATTTTGTTCGAAGACGAGGGGTTTGTGGTTGTCAACAAGCCTCCCGGCATGGTGGTGCATCCGGCGCGTGGAAATTGGACGGGGACTTTGACCAGTGCGCTCAGTTATCATTTCCAGTCTCTGTCGGATATCGGCGGTCCGGCGCGCCCCGGAATCGTGCATCGCTTGGATCGCGATACCTCAGGCGTGATCATCGTGGCAAAAACCAATGCGATTCACCTGCACCTGTCAGAACAATTCGCCTCGCGGACCGTGCAGAAGGAATACCTGGCGATCGCGGCGGGGTGTGTTGATCACGACCGCGATTGCATCGAAGCTCCGATTGGCCGCCATCCTTTTCAACGCGATAAAATGGCAATCCGCCGGAATCATGTCACCAGTAAAGCTGCGTCTACGTTTTACGAGGTCTTGCAGCGGTTTGCCACCGCGACGTACCTGAAACTGCAACCCAAAACGGGACGGACGCACCAGATCCGCGTCCACTTGGATCATGTTGGCAATCCGATCCTTTGCGACAAACTGTACAGTGGCCACGCGCGGCTCAGTTCCGCCCAGTTATTGCGTCAGCCTGGATTGGATGCGGAGGATTGCATGCTGGACCGACAGGCCCTGCATGCGCATCGGCTAACCATCCAGCATCCACAAAGTGGAAAGCCAATCACATTCACGGCCCCGCTGCCAGAGGATCTGCATCGAGTGCTGACGGCCTTGCGGAACCATGACTCCTCCCACTCGGGGATCATAACCAGTTGAATTGGCTGTGAGGATTGGCCGTGCTACTGCGCGTTGGAGCGTGAACCGGTGGGGCTGCCGCTGATTTCCCGGTCCATGGGCAAGGGGCGTGCGGCGGTGGCAAAACCGCTGCGGTAGAGGTATTCCTTCAGCCGGCGCAATGCGGCGAAACTGTCGGGGTAAACCCAAATCGTGATGGTTGTTTTTGCCGGATCGCGCCCAGCCAATTCCACATCCAAAAGCGACTGCCCTCGAAACACCTGATCGATCGATTGCCCGTGCGGTTCGTTGACCGGTTGGATCACCAAACCTACCAACGAAACCTGGGTTCCCGTACCAATCTGACCGTTTTGAGCCATGGCCATGCGTTGACGTTCCATTTCGTATTCCGCCACGTAGCCCTGAATGGGACCAACCCGAGAGACGCTAAGGCCGTCGCGACCGGCGATATTGCGCTGGAAATCACTGCGGATCAGTTCCAACAGTCGATCCAATGGCACGACCGACAGCCGATTGTCTTTCAAGCGAAAATGGATCTCTTCGCCAAAAACGGTTCGCGCCATCGGCGTGGGCAAGTGCTCCAACGCCACGACCGGTTCGCTTTCCGCTTCCTTTTCCTCACGTGCCCCACGCGTCTGGGCTAGCTGACGCTGCAATTCCTTTTTCTCGCTCTCCAGTTCCACCGATTCGCGGGTCGTATGGTCCAGTTCGGTTTGTTTCTGCTCCCATGCCTCCTTGGCCAGCATTCGCAAATCGTTCAGTGCGTCGCGTTCCTGCTTGCGCACATCCAACACCATGCTGATTTCCGCGATATCGTTTTCCAGCTTCATCGACGCCGCCCGTGCTGATTCCGCCTGCGCGGTCGCAACCGACAGCGGAGCCATATCGACCTCCGCTTCGGTTACTTGCTGTCGCAGCACCTCCGCAACCTGTCGCGACCGCGTCCCTAGAACGACCACCAGAATGATCAAAACGCCCACCAGGTTGGCGACGATGTCCAGAAAGGCGTCGTGCCCAAGTTCGACAGTTGATTTTTTTCGTCCGCGTGCCACCAGACTCACCTTCGTTCGATTTCCAGACCACTACCCTGTAACAGCGTTTGCAACTGATCAAAGCGTTGCTCCGCGTTTGGCTGAACTTGAACTCTTAGTACGGGTTGCCAATGCCCACCACGAATGGCGTAACCCCATGCATCGATTCGATCATGGGCGGCGGTTGCCAATTGCAAGGCCGCATTCTGGACCAATCCATCTCGGATACGAAACGTTTGCGTTGGCCCTCGTCCCGAATCGGGTAGCAACAGGAAGGCATCGGGAGTGACAACCACCGACATGCCCCGCACGATTGCCGTCCCGCGCGGCTGGGCGGTTGCTGGCAGCGCCCAGTTGTTACCGCCACGCTTCAAAGTCCTGGTGGCGTCCGCCGGAGTTCCCTCCGCGGAGGGCAATTGCTGCTCCGTCGACAATTGAGCCGTCATCCCCGCTCCGGTTGGTGGCGCTGCCGTGGCGGCGGCGGGACTGCCGCCACTGAAACTGCCGGGGTTGCCCCCTGAGGCCATGTTCATTGGCTGCCCTGCGGTGCCACCAGGCGGTTGCTGGGAACCTGCGGAAGCGTTACTTGTCGTCGCGGTGTTGGCATTGCCGGAATCGCCGCCAGTGCTAGCGGTGCCGCCAGAAGCAGCGTTGGCTCGTTCGCGATTATCCTGCATTTGCGGTTCACCGCTGGAACCCTTCCCCGGGTCGCCCGGACTGCCGCTGCGGTTGCCGTCCGCGAACTCGCCGGTGGTTGGCTGCGGACGGGTGCTGTCCGCAGCCCCGTTGATGGTCGACGACTCGGAACCGGAACGACCGCCTAAGGGTGCCGTTCCCGGCGGTTGCCCCGCCAGCCATTGCTCGATGGCTGGATCGGTCTCGCTGCCCCATGCCAATTCGCCGCTGTCCCCCTGACCGCCATTGCCTGCGGCGTTTGCAGCTCGCTTCAATCCCGCATCCAAATCACGAATCTCGCGGCTATCCATTCCGCGTTGTCCCGTGGACAGATCGGGCGCCGAGGTACCTCCCTGAGCTCCCGAAGGGGTGCTGCCGCCACGGTTTGTCGAATGACTGCCTGAAAGACTTCCTCTTGCAGCGGAGCCACTGGCGATCGCAGCGCTGTTGCGAGCCAACTCCGACGCCGTGAAAGCTCGCGGTCGACCTCGTCCGCCCAGTTGTTGCCGACGGATCGAGGCCAAGGCGGCCATTTCCTGTTGCTGACGCTCGACCGCATCGCGGATTGCAACATCGATCGAGGTTTTCAGCGTGCTGCTGGACTTTGGAAACGCCAAATCGATATCGGCGGGAATCAATTCGTACCCGAACTGGTCGTCCCAATGTCGCATCGCCGTCCGTGCCAGGGCGTACGTTTCGATTCCATCGGGGCGAACGACCAGCAGCGGGTAAGCGTCTGGACCGTCGGGGTCTGTTTTTCGCCAATGATGTCGGACGGCTCGCAACGCCGCATCCAGCGGGTTTCCAATCATCGCCGGACCATTCAATTGCTCCACGGGAATAAAGCTTCCCTCGGGCTGGAAGCGAACGCCCTGGGCGCTACATTCAACGTAAATTGGACGCTGATCGGTCCCGTTAGGACCCTTGTGCGGGACAATCACGACGCGAGGTTTTCGCGATGTCAGCTCCGTGTCCCATTTTTCCAGTTCTGCCTTCTCCGTTTGCAACTGCTGTCGCAACTCTTCCAATTCGGCTTTTTGTCGCGACAATTCCGGCTGTTCCTGGGCAGTTTGTTCCACCAGCGAGCTCAATTGTTGCAGTTCGTCACGCAGTTTTCGGATTTGCGACTCCATGTGCGTCAGTTCCAGCGACCGATCCTTCAGATCGTCGGTTTGCTGTTGTCGCAGCGCCACATAGCGATCCCGCATCCACTGGGCTTCGGTCACCAGGCTGCCGACCTGCTGTGCCGCCTCCGAATCGTTGGTCGCGGTCGTTTCCGCCTCCGCCGAATCCTGGGCTTGTTGGGCAACCAAGGCCAAAAACAAAATCAACGTGCCCAACGTGCAAACCAGCACCGCCAGGAACGGGAACAAAGTGGGCGAAAGTGTGGACCGCCGACGTCCACTCATGCAACACGCCTGCTATGCAAAGAATCGGAAGGAATCGCATCCCGCGAACGTACCGGATAAGGTAATTGGTGGCGCCGCACATCCATCGCTCTGGCCAGCGTGCGAATCGCATCTGCCATCCCCTCGGCACCGGCGGCAGCTCGCAACGAATGGTCCACATTGACATTCACTGCCTGCAGAGCTTGCAGGTTCTGGTGCAGACTTTGCTGCAGTATTTCTAGTTGCGTCGTTTGAGCGTTGCAATGCGCCAACAGTTCGGTTTGCTGCAACATGGATTGCTGCTGCGACAACATCCGCTTGGCGTTCTCATCGGCGGCGTCTTTCCACTGCAGCCAATGTTGATCCAGCGTTTCCACGCCACGGGTCTGCGCCCGGGTCAGCTCCGTCGCATGGTTCGCCAGGGCTGGGGTCAGCGACCGTTCAACCGCCGTGCTGATCGCCGCCGTTAGCTCACTG
>SLFV01000371.1 GCA_007124075.1 Roseimaritima sp. | reverse complement strand
TGCGGCGGATCGAGCCTGTTGCGAAAGCATCGCCGCTAACGCAACCGATCCAAATCCCGCACCCGCAGACCGCAGCCAGTTTCGACGCGAAATTGGACAACCAACGGGTAGCGAAAACGGTGGGGACATCGGTGGGTATCCTTTAGTCAATAAAAGCAAACTCATTAGACGCCAGGAGGGCCTGCGCCCAGTCGTTCCAAGCTTCGTCGCTGCGCGGTGATTCCAAACCCGCAGTCAAAAACTCCCTCGACATCCGCAGTTCGACTGGAGTTGGATCGCGAGCAAACAATCGCTGGTACACGCGGTGGATTTGCTGCTCAAGATCATTGGTCTGATGATCCATGGTGTTCCGCAACGATGCGGCCTGCGAAAGCATGAAGGGGCTATTGAGCAAAAACAATTTTTGCAGCGGGTTAATCGTGGAATTGCGCCCGTCACTGTGTGTATTCGGGTCGGGAAAGTCAAACAGAGCTAGGAACCGATTTAAATCCAAGCGGCTTACTTCACTGTAGACGGTGCGGCGTCCATTGTGCGGGTCCCCCGGATCCATCGAAGGACCACCAATCGCCTGTTCCAGCGTCCCGCAGGCATGCAGAACCGCGTCCCGCCACGCTTCCAAGGGAAGCCGCTTGCGATTCATTCGTGACAACCACCGATTTTCAGGATCGCTTTCCCGTTGCGAAGTCGATTCCCGCGAAGCCTGTCGATAAGCATCCGATAACACGATTTGGCGGACCACCCGCTTGATTGACCAATTGCCATCAATCAGGCTGGCTGCTAACGCATCCAACAGTTCGGGATGGGTTGGCGTCGCGCCCAGCGTTCCAAAATTGCTGGTGGTGGCAACCAGCGGTTGTCCGATGAGTAATCCCCAGATGCGGTTAACGGCAACACGGGCTGCCAAAGGCTGGCCGCGACCAAGCATTGCGTCGGCCAGTTCGGCACGACCGCTGCCGCTGCTGAACGGCTTTGGCTCTGGCGGGCTAAGCACGGTCACAAACCGGCGCGGGACGGTGGCCCCCTTTCGATTGACATCGCCACGAATCATCACTTCCAGGTCGCGTGGGTTGGCGTCCCGCACGATGTGCATCGCATCGTCGGGCGATTTCGCTTGGCCGTTGGGACGTTTTTCCGCATTTTCGTCGAGCGGACGATTAAACATTTCACTGCTGGCAAAGACGCCTGCTAAGGCGTAGTAATCCTCTGTACCGATCGGATCGAATTTATGATCGTGACATCGAGCACAGGCGACTGTTAGCCCCAATAACCCGCGTGTCAAAACATCGACCCGATCCTCCCATTCGTCCGCCATAACCTCGGGGCTGCCACGCCGGTAATACTTGGGCCCCAACCCCATAAATCCAAGTGCTGCCAAATGCTGCGGTTGATCGGGAGCGACCAAGTCCGCCGCCAGTTGCAGGCGAATAAACTGGTCGTAAGGCAGGTCATCGTTTAACGCCGCGATCACCCAGTCACGGTACAGGAAGGCGTTGGGAAAACAGAGTGAGCGGTCATTGCCAACAATGTGAGCCTGGTCTTCGGCAAACCTCGCCAAATCCAACCACGGTCGCGCCCAGCGTTCGCCGAATTCAGGTGCATGCAGCAATCGGTCGACCAAACGCTGGTAGGCAACCGGCGAATCATCACGAGCAAACAAGGCCACTTGCTCCGCAGTCGGCGGTAAACCGATGAGGTCGAAATAGAGTCGCCGAACCAGGGTCTGCGGTGATGCTGGGGGACTGGGACGGAGTGCATGCGGCTGCATCTGCCGGTAAACCCAGGCGTCAATCGCTCCCTGCCCCCAATGTTCCGGCAGCACGGGGGTTGGTGCGTCGTCCAGTGGCGCAAATGCCCAGAACTGCCGCCCCGTATCGTAGTCGATTTTCCCGACTCGCATTTCGCCGCCCTCAAGCTCCGCCTCGTGTCGCGGGTCGCGCGCACCACGTTCAATCCAAAGCTGGAAATCAGCTACGACCTGTTCACCCAGCGGACCATCGGGAGGCATCTCCAACGACTCGTACTTCAAAGCACCGAGCAACAAACTTTGCGTTCCATCGTGTCGATCAATCGCGGGTCCTGAATCACCACCCCGCAGGATCGCCTCCCTGCTATCCAGTCGTAAACCGCCATGAGCGACGTCGTTGTCAGCGGAATGGCAGCTATAGCAATGCTGCACCAGGACGGGACGGATTTTTCGCTCAAAAAAATCAAGGTCATCGTCGGCGGCAATAGACACCCTGGATGGCCACAACAGCAGCAGCGGCGGAGCACACAGGAAAACAGACAGCAGCGAAGAGAATTTCATCACGACAGGCTTGGGGGCTGCAGGCGGCGTTACAGGCGGGGGGGGAACGCGAGGGTGTTTGGAACGAGCGGCAGTGGGCCGCCGTGATTATACCTGAAACCATGATATGCGGTTTACTTTTTTGCCCGTTCGGCAGTGCGATTTTTCCTCTACCGCTGGCTTATTCTGCCGCGTTCGGCTGCGTTGCCGCGGCAAAGAAACGGCGTGCCGCGGGATGTAATGCCAACCCCTGCCACTCGCTGGCCTGCCGCCGTGAGATCATCCCGGTGATCGGAGGCGGTTGGGCGTAAAGCGCTTCCAATGCCAACCACACCAAGGCATCGGGGCAATGAGTCGCAGCGGCTAAATAACCGGTCGTGCCCACTGTGGGGATCCCAGCGGCGGGCAATTCGCAGTCCGGAAAATGGCGCGGCAAAATGGTCATCGGTTGAAGCGTTGGATGTTGCAGCGAAACCGCAATGGGGTCTTCGATTGGCAACAACTGCCAGCCTGACGCCAGGAGCTGGTTTATCAGTTGGCTGCCCGTACCGACGCAGATGACTGCGGCGTCGACATCGGGACTGTCGTGCAGTTGGGTCCATTCCAGCTCCCGCAGGGCTACAGTGTGAGGATCGATCTGGTAAGAATCAAATAGGTACGTTGTGACTTTTCGCGAACCACTGCCGTGGGCGCCCGTTGCAATCACGGCTTCGCCGGTGCCGAACTGGCTGATCGATGAAAACGCAGCACGATCACGCACTAACACATGGACCATTTCGTAAAACAACGGCGCGATAACTCCGATATCCTCGCCGCTGATTGCCGAAGCTTGCAGCGGAGCCAAGTGAACCGCGCCGGTCAGCAAAGCTTGATGATTATCCAGCGAGCCACCAGAGGGAATCACCTCGGTTGGCAAATCCGTCATCGCACCCATCCGCTCTGCCAATCGAGCGGCTAAGTCGGAATAGACGCCTCCCTCGATACCGCCAGCAATTTTGATTCGCTTTGGCAGCCGTTGTGCTTGCAAGCGTTGCGTCACCAGGAACCCGGCGATGAGGACGGGGATCAGTAACAAAAGCAGCAAAAGCGAGTTTTGAAATCGCCGATGTGCAAGCGTTGGCTGGACTAAACGGCGTTGTCCGGTCAATGCCGCAACTAAGGGCACGCCCTGTAACCAACGCCACCCCCGCACGAGCGGTGGCATCGGTTTGGCAGTGATCGGTTCGTCATGCAAGAAACGATCCAAGTCGTTAGCCAGGGCGGCGGCTGATGAATAGCGTTGCGTGGGCTCCTTGGCCAAACATTTCTCGCAAATCGTTTCCAAATCCGCAGGTACATCGGGACGCAACGTCGATAGCGATGGGGGATCGTCATGCAAAACTTGCATGATCGTTTCCATCACCGAATTACCCTGAAACGGGGGCTGGCCGCTGAGTGCGGCAAACAGAATCGCGCCCAAGGAGTAAACGTCGGCGGTAACCCCCATTCGGTCACTTTGGCCTTTGGCTTGTTCGGGTGGCATGTAACTGGGGGTGCCGACCGCGATCCCACTGGCGGTCAGACTGCTTTCGGTATCGGTCTGCCGCGCCAATCCAAAATCGGTTACAAGCACGCGGTCATTGTCATCGACCAACACATTCGCAGGTTTCAGATCACGATGTAAAACTCCGCGTCGGTGCGCATAGTCGATGGCTCGGGCAACATCTCGCACGTATCGTGAGGCCGTTTCGGGGGCTAATGGGGCTTGCCGGATCTGCTTCGCGAGGTCGGTCCCCGAAACGTATTCCATGGAAAAAAAATAATGCCCATCCAATTGGCCAAAGTGGTAAACCCCGACGATATTGGGATGGTGCAAGCGCGCGGCCGCGCGGGCTTCGGCGAAAAAACGCTTGACTTCTCCCTCATCAGCGAACACACCGGAGCGAATCATTTTGACCGCGACCGCGCGTTGCAGCGGTTGCTGAATCGCGCGGTAGACAATCCCCATGCCCCCCTTGCCTAAGATTTCCTCCAGCAGGTAATCCCCGATTTGATACGGTAATCGTGGGCCCCCGACATGACCACCACGATGCATCCCAGGCAGCGACGCGTCGGCCTTGAATAGCAAGGTTTCTTGGTCGACACCATGCGTTGCCAGGTTAGGACTGGTCGCGGAGTCTTGATTGACAATCGTGGGATCGTCCTTTGCTGCAACAGGCAACTGCAAGGTTTCGTCCAACGCTTCCAACGAAAGTTCTCGGCTCAGTAGATCGGCGGCATCAAGCAGTTGTCGAAGTGGATCGGCAAGCTCCGGAAACTGTGCCAGAAACGACTCGCGATCGTGCTGCTCCCCAGAATCACACAGTCGCAGGTAGGCAGCGAACGCTTCGTCCAGCCGTCCGTCATCGGTGGAGTCGTTGGCAGACTGCGTCACCACGCTGGCCCCCAAAACGCGGAAAGTGAACCGGAAAGCCGACAACCATGGGCTACGAGGGATCGGGCAGGCTGCCCCACCAGTCCCGATTGGGCGAAAAATCGTCGTCTAGGTAGTGCGCATGCTGCTTCTCTAAGCGAGGCAAAACGACCTCGCGAATACGCTGTTGCTGAAGGCGTTTTTTTTCTGGGTCAAACCGCGAATCAGGGCGGGGAAATTTGGCCCCGACCTTCGTCAGGTAAGCCGTCAGCTCAGCCTGCAGGCTGGCAGTTCGCTCAGGCTGATCGCCCGAACGGTCGTGCTGTTCCTGCGGATCGGTAGACAAATCATACAGCTCAACGCGATCATCCTCGTGGTAATGAATCAACTTCCAATCACCCAGCCGTAAAATCGACGACGGCTCTCCCCCCTGGTTACCATAGTGTGGGTAATGCCAAACCAGCGGACGTGGCTGCATCGTTTCCCCTCGCAACAGACCAACCAAACTGCGGCCATCGGCATGCTGTTCGGGTCGCAATGGCAGACCGGCCAGTTCCAGGAACGTCGGATAGAAATCCGCACCCGTGACCGGATGATCACACCGGAGCCCCGCTTGCGAGACGCCTGGAGCTTTGACGATAAACGGTACGCGGATTCCGCCTTCCCATTGTCGTCCTTTACCGCCACGTAGAGGCAGGTTGCTGGTGCTATTGGCATCCCCGGCGGACACCCCTCCGTTGTCGGAAGTAAAGACGATGATCGTATTGTCGGCGATACCCAACTGCTGCAACTGCTGCATGACCATTCCCACCGCATCGTCCAAAGTTTCAATCATTCCGGCGTAGACCGGACAATCCTGGACTTGTCGCACAGGGGTGGTGCGATCAATCATAAAGCGGTGATCGACCGCGGGCATTGGCTGTGCCTTCTGCTGATATTTCCGCCACAGACCACGCGTCGTTTGAATTGGGGAGTGGACCGTATAAAACGACAGGTAGGCCAGGAACGGGGCCTGTTCCTCGCGATGCGTCTGTTCAATAAACGCGGCGGTTTCCGCAGCAAGACGCAGTGTCAACGATTCGCCTGCAGGCCCGTCCTCCAAAAACGGATTTTTGTACGGGGCGAAAAAGCCACCGGGAGGACTGCCGCGATGATGGCCACCCTTATTGATCTGGAAGCCATGATCCTGGGGCAACGAACCCTCGCCGCCAAGATGCCATTTGCCTGCAAAAAATGTCCGGTACCCGGCCTCTTGCAAAACCGACGCAAAAGTCACCTCCGATGCAGGGAGCTGTTTCACATACGACGCGGGCAGCAAACGATCGTTGCGATTCCAGGCTTCCCCCGTCGCCGCGCCGATCCAATCGGTGATGCCATGACGAGCCGGAAACTTTCCGGTCAGGTAGCTTGCCCGCGACGGACTGCAGACCTGACAGTTGGCGTAGCCTCGCGTGAAGTAAACGCCGCCAGCGGCCAAACGATCCAGGTTGGGGGTTTCGTAGTAACGTGAACCCGCACAACTTAGATCCTTCCAACCCAAATCGTCGGCAAGGATGAATAGGATGTTAGGGCGATTATCGTTGGCGGGGGATTGCCCGAAGAGGAAGTGGGCTTGGACCAACAAGCCAATGCAACCGAGAAGCGCCGTAACCGAAAAGGAGGGGCGGGATAGATGCATTCATTTTTCTTTCATCAAAGGCAAGAGGCGCGGCCCAGTCGCTAAGTCACAACGACTGGTCGCACCGCCGGGCCCGTAGTTGCCGCAGGAAACCATTTAAAGTTTAACCTAATTTGGCCGGAACTCAACGAACCCGTCTAAAACGTCGGTTCCCAGCCTGTTTCGTATTCGCGAGTCCACAGTGCTGCGGCCTCAGGATGATTCAAGATGGCACCGTTATCGGGATCGGTATGCAGGACGCTGCTGGTCCGGTACGCAATGTTGCCCAAGTGGCACAACAGCGTGCTGCGGTGTGCTTCGAGAATATCCGCGTTGGGTCGCCGACCCTGGCGGATCGCATCCAAAAAATCCTCCAAATGCACGTGGTCCCCACCGCCACCACCACCTTCCAGGACCGGTTTATCTTGCAAATTGAACTGCACGTACTTTGCATCTCGGATCACCAAGGAACCTTCGGTTCCATGAAAACTGATGCCGAATCTTGATTCGTGCGGCCCCAAGGGGGACCAACTAAGCCCTTCCCAAGTGATGGTTCGACCCTCGGGAAAATCGAACGTCACCATCATCGTGTCGGGTGTCTCCTGGTCATCATCAAATCGATGCCTGCCCCCACCCGCCGTGACGCGCTGAGGATAGGTCACGTCGACTCCCCAGCGAGCTACATCGAGCGCATGGATTCCGTTATTGCCCAATTCTCCGTTTCCCCAATGCCAATGCCAATGCCAATTGTAATGGACGACATTGTTTTTGAACGGTCGTCGTGGAGCGGGCCCCTGCCACAAGTCCCAGTCCAACCAATCGGGGACTGCCCCGGTCACGCCCGTCCCGATCGAACCACGCCGACTGTTGTACCAAGTCCGGGAATACAGCACCTCTCCAATATCCCCTGCCTTCAGTTTTGCAATCGCTTCGATCAGCCCCGGCCAACTGCGGCGTTGGCTACCCATCTGCACCACACGTCGGTGCTTCTGGGCGGCAGCGACCGCCCATTCACCCTCCTGTGCGGTGTAACTGCACGGCTTTTCCACATATACATGCTTGCCTGCGGCACAACCCATGATCGTTGCGGGTGCATGCCAGTGATTGGGGGCGGCGACGACAATGGCGTCCAAGGTTTTATCTTCCAGCATTTTACGCACGTCACCGGTAATGGTCGGTTGCGCGGCCCCTTGGTCGATCAATTCTTGCGCCGCACGATCGGTCGCCCGCGTGTCTACGTCACACAGATGCGTCACCCGCGCACCGGAATTGGAGGCAAAACTTTTCATCAAGCTTCGACCACGTCCATTGACCCCCATAATGCCAACGGAAATCATGTCGTTTGCAGAAACCGCCTTTTCGGACGGGGTGGCAAGCAGTCCAGAGCGACTGGTCAGGGCACCACCAGCGGCCAATAAGCCTGCCTGCAAGAAAATGCGGCGGTCACGAATAGGGTTGCGCAGTGATGGCTGCATAACGAAGGCTCCTGAGATTGGAAGGGTGAGGGGGGGAGGGCAACGACGCCGATGGAAGTGGACATCCGCCGTAGGCCAGACGCACGAATGATAACCGATCCTGCCACGTGTTTTGGCGTTTTTTTAGGCGACCGGCGCATAAAAACATACCGGGCAGCTTGTGCGGCACCGCTACCGAAGTTTGCGGCGGTGCGGAAATCCTTGATTTTAGATGTTGCGCACGCTACCGCAGGATGGACATCTACAACAGCGGCGATATCAACCGCACGCAGCTTTCCGTAAACCTGACCGCCAGACGCGGAGACACGATTTTTTCAGCGGTCAGAATCTCGCTGCTAGCTACATAATCCTGCTGCAACGCGATCAATTCGCGCGTAAACGCGTCGTCATAAATGACCAGCAACAGCTCGAAGTTCAACCCCAGGCTCCTGGGGTCCAGATTCAGCGAACCGAACAAGCTGGTATCAAAATCAATGGTAATCGACTTCGTGTGCAGCATGCCCTTGTTGTATTCCGCCACACGGACGCCAGCCATCACCAGTTCGCGAAGAAACGGACGAGCCGCCCAGCGCACCAGGCGCGAGTCCACCTTCTGGGGAACGACCAGGGTCACATTGACCCCCCGGCGCGCGGCAGAAATGAGCGCTCGCTGCATCGATTCATCCGGGACAAAGTAAGGCGTGGTGATCACCAGATCGTGATCCGCCATGTAGATGGCATTCAGGAGGATTTGCACCACCGCTTCGCTATCAATCCCCGGCCCCGAGGGGACAACCTGTACGGGAACCGAACCACAAGGCGCGGGCACCGGACGATTGGATTCCAGCTCGCTTGCAACCGTAAAGTCACTTTGTTCGAAATGCCAATCTTCGAAAAAGATCATCGACATCGCGTCAACCGCCGGGCCGACGATTCTGGCCATGGCGTCGACCCATTGACCGTAACCGGCACCGTGACGAAAGATTTTGGGGTCTGCCATATTCTGGCTTCCAACATAGG
>SLFV01000297.1 GCA_007124075.1 Roseimaritima sp. | reverse complement strand
CTGCCCCGAACCAAACGTTCCAAGCGGTCTAACTGCTGGCGGCGGGTTGTCGGGTCGGTTGACAAAGCAAGATCTTCGGGAATCGATTTGCCATCCAAGTCATCCGCCGCGTCGCCTTCTAGTGAGCCTAGTAGACCATCCAATTCCCCCGCTACCGGCTTGCCTTTCACCTGACCACCTTCCATGCGAATTTCGGTCGTATCGGTTGGGAGTTGGTAACCACCCCGAGCGGTTGCTTCGCTTAGTGATTTAATCGCTTTCTTTGTGCTGCGGATTAAATATAAAATGGCAAATGCGGTCGCTACATTATCTTCATCATTGTTCAGAAAACCTTTAACGTTTTGCCCTTTCCCTCCCCAGGAACCGGAGGCATCCTGCAGCCCACGCAGTTTACTGACCCCTTGGTTGTACCACGCTGGTTCGTCTTGGACGTCTCCCTTGGCAATCTCCAGAAAACTTTCGAACCGCTCCTGCGTATACATCTCGTAGTACGGACGGTACCGCGGCCCCGGAGGAGGGTTTTGCAAGTAGATTTCCGCTTTCTTGGCGGCCCCCAGCAGCACTTGACTTTTTAAACCAGCGGATTCTGCAGCCCGGTTCAACTGACTTCGCGTTTGATCGGCAGGCCGAAATGCACGTGGAAAATGTTCCATTGAGGGATCGGAGTAGTTGGCGGAGGTCCAAAAATCAAAGATTTCCCCTGCCATAAGAACGCTTCCTGCGCCCCCCATCGTTAGGGTGGGGCTGACGCGATTATCTTGAACGACGTGCTGCGAGATACTGGGAGCCAGGTTGGCTTTGTAGCCCCATCCGCCGTTGGGGCCTTGCGACCGCAAGAAAAAGGTGCAAAGCGAAATAATCGAATTCGAGGGGATGTCGTACCCATTCTTTGCCAGAGTCCACATGGCCAACATGGCATATTGTGCTTGTGAAATATCACCTTGCTGTTCGCTGTAGTAGCCGTATCCCCCGTGATTGCGCTGACCGGCAAGGAGAGTATCCCGGAGACTTTTCAGTTCGGTCGAAAACCCACCTGGATCTACCTCCGCAAGCAGCAAAATGGCTACCGATAACTCATAGTTCGCGTAGGTCCGACCCTGAACCTTGCGAACCTCCATCTTAGAATACTCCTGCGCCCGTCGAACGCCCCGCCTGACCAACGGATCATCAGCATTGTATTCGACTTTGTAGATCGCATAAGCCACCAGCATCTCCTCGCCTTCCTGATGCCCATACGATTTCGAACCCTCGGGGGAGCGGAGAAACCGAATCCCTGCCGCAATCATTTTCTGGACTGCCGGATCGCTAGGTTTGGCCGCTCGCAAGGGGGCACTGAGGAAAGCCTCCCCTAGCAGCAGAAAGATCGCAGCGACCAAAGCTGCCAGTTTCAAGATCCGGGCGAATTGCATTTTAGGCAAATACACGATTGTGGTCCTCCAAGTCACCAACCCAAATTATAACAATGAGACCGAAATTGCCCGATCATTTTCTCACTTCGGGTTCTCTGATGCTCTTGCCACCGCAAACGTTGTGTTCCACCAAAAAGTGAGTGGGAACAGTACGCTGTTACCAGGTCTTAAATCGAGGCTCCAGAATCTCGCGCACGACAAAAGCCTGACGCAAACCGGACGGTGATCGCAGCATTGCGATCAGCTGTTGCTGCAAGTTGCCATCGGACGTGGATGGTGATCCTTGCTCTTTGGATTTGTTAGCCGCTCGGGAACGGTCCTGGTCGTTCAAGGTTTCGCGTTCTTTTCGGCGTGCTGCCAGTGTGCGGACCGGCAGTTCTTCGTCTTCAATAATTTCCGCCATGACGGGCGCTTGCTGAACAACCTGTCGCGCCCGCGCCACCCGTTCAGCGCGACTATCGCTGTATTCCGGTGCTGGCCTGCGTTGGGGACGCTCGGGGGTCTGTCGGCTTCGCTGCTGATTATCACGCTGTTGCCGACGCTGAGCGGCTCTACGCAGGAATTCTTCTATATCGCCAGCCATGCCACGGTCCTTTGATCATGCTAATTTATGGGGATCGGAATTCGAGTGTCCGCCACCCTCTTTGGAAGTTGTCGCCAAAGCCTTCCGCATTTCGGTGTCGGCACTTACATTTTGCAGTTTGAAATAATCCATGATGCCCAGTTTTCCGCTGCGAAACGCGTCGGCCATTGCCTGGGGCACGGAGGCCTGGGCCAAAACCAAGGCGGCCCGGCTTTCCTGCACCTTGGCTTCCATTTCTTGTTCCGAAGCCACTGCCGAAGCGCGTTTGTTCTCCGCTCTCGCCCGTGCTACCTGCGTATCGGCTTCGGCCTGGTCGGCTTGCAACCGAGCACCGATGTTTGCGCCAACATCAATATCCGCAATATCAATCGAAACGATCTCGAATGCCGTCTGTGAATCCAAACGCTTGGCCAGCACCGCCTTACTGATCACGTCTGGATTTTCCAGAACCGCCTTGTGGCTGTCCGCGCTACCAATCGCACTGACAATCCCCTCGCCGACCCTGGCGATAATCGTTTCCTCGGTGGCTCCCCCAATTAATTGCTGCAAGTTCGCGCGAACCGTAACACGTGCCTTGACCTTCAATTGAATCCCGTCCTTGGCCACCGCGTCCAACGACGCCTTGCTGGCACCCCGTGGCGGACAATCGATCACCTTCGGGTAAACACTGGTCTGAACAGATTCCAACACATCGCGGCCCGCCAAGTCGATCGCGGTGGCTTCCTTGAATGTCAAACTGATCGTCTTTGCTTTCTTCGCAGCGATTAGGGCACGAATGATCTGCTGCACGTTACCACCAGCTAAATAGTGAGCTTCCAGGGAACGACTGGTTAGATCTTCATCACGCAATCCAGACTGGACCGCCATGATCTTTGCCCGCACGATTTTGCGGGCATCAACCTTTCGGAAGGTCATTCCCAGCAGATCGAAAAACGATACGTTGGCCCCTGTCAGCGCGGACTGTATCCACAAACCAAAGTATTTTGCAAAGATCCCAAAAAACACCAGCCCCATCACGACCACGACCAGGGCCGCGACGACCAGCAGCATCGCACCCAAACCTTCGATGGGATTTACGGGCTGCGCGATCGGCATTCCTAAGTGACAGAAATCCAGCTTCATCATTGCATCCACGGTTAATACTCACGCGGTAGAAAGGGTTCTAAACGCACCTATTCCTTCAACCGTTGTAGTTATACGTTAGCGGGAACATCCTTGGCGAGAGGGGCACTCCCGCAGGCAACGGTAACGAAGCCGATGGTCAAGGTGGCGTGTCGTCAACCGTGTGAGTTTAGCTGACTGAGTCGCGAAAAGAAAGTTTTGCAGCCGGCGAGGCGAGATTCGTCGCAAAAAGAAGAAGCGTCTGCGTCGCAATTCCCAATAGATCGACCAGGCTAGGCCACCATTTGCCCCCCCGGGGCATCGGTCGACACGAAATGCCGTCCGCCGGAGTGCCCCGCCCTGGACCACAGTTCGTAAATCGCCTGCCAAAGGCTGACGCGAACCGTTTCGCGGTAGGGGGAATCAGCAGGCAAATCTGCCATCAACCGGCGATGTGCTTCGCCCAAGTTATGATACGGCAGTCTCGGGAAGAGATGATGCAATGCATGATAGCGTGTCCCGATCGGTCCCCATAGCTCGGTGAACCATGGTCGCTCCGGGTAGTTGAGTGTGTCTAACAACTGGTCCTGAAAACTCATTTCGCCACTGTCATTCGTCCAGCGATGAGCTCCAAGCGTACGCATCGCATTGAGGGTCACGCCTCCGACACCCAATGCATACACGAACAACCACATCGGATTCCAAAGTCCACCGATCGAAAAATGAACCGAGAAAAAACCGATGCAAAATGCAAAACACGCTGCTTCTTGCAAAACGACAACCCGCATCACCTTCGAACCTCCATCGGTTCGACGGTAAAACGGATCGATCACCATGGTCGATGCGTGTCGGTGGATAAACTGGCGGGCGCCGGGAATGAGCCAGCAGATCGGACTGAGCACCACAAAGCGAAACACCGCCAACGGCGGGACCACCAAGCCCTGAAGCATAAACAGGAAGACCATCCACCGACTGCGATGACTAAGCGGTAGGTATTCGCCATCGTGTTCGGTTCCGTAATGCTTCCGGCGGTGGTGCTCAACGTGCGGGTAGTACAGGAACGATGGCAGCAAAAAGGGGATCCCGCAAAGCAGATTCCAAGTTACTCGAAAACCTTGCATGGCGTCTTTGGGCAGATGAACCAGTTCGTGAATGAACATGGTCGCCCGCAAATACAAAAGGACAATTCCGCAGTAGGCAATCGCTATCCAGATGGCAACCGGTGCGGACCATTCTAGGTTCCGCAGGCAGTATCCAACGCTGGCAAACAAGGCATGACCGACGACGATCGTCAGCAAGAAGTCGATCCAATAAATGGCCGGTTTCGGTTGCTGCAGATCCGCAATGATCGTCCGGGCCTGCGAGAACGAAAACCGATTTGACGATGTTTCAGAGGTCATCCTGTTTCACTTGCCTCAAATTTTCGACAGCATACGTGTCTTTGCCGATATCGACAGAAAAAACTCCAGGGAACAGCAGCGATTATTTTCCGACGGATCATTAGGCAATCGGGGCAGCCTAAGTCCAGAGCAGTTAAACACCGCGACGAATGTGCGATACTCCGGTTGCATACCCGAAGGTCTCGTATCCGCCCAGGCGATGTTGCTCCGGTGTGGGTAGGTATCCGTGACGACCACCAGCCAATCCAATGACCATTGTGTCTGGGTAGGGGCTGCGATCCTTTAGTTCCAAGCCGATTTCCGCGAAAGTTTCAAACGGAATCGCGCAGATAGCAAGGTCACCAACTTGGAACGTCTGCAAATGGATTTCCAGCGTCTCTTCCTTTCGCTCGGCAAAGCGAACAACGTTGCGAGCATAGTGCTGAGCAAGACGTGGCAACCGCTCAATCTGGCCGGGGTCCTCGATCGCCAGCACCGCTTTCGCTGCGATGACTTGCGCGTCGGTCGGCCGGCGGTACCGCAACTCTATCTTTCGATGTCGGCTATCCAGTTGAACGTCGCTTCGATGCGCATCGATTTTTCGGTGCGCCACCCACGCGGCATCTGCGGCTTTACTGGCAACGATACGAATCTGTTCAAACGGTTCGCGTGGGGCGCGGTCGACCAGAAAGGGAATGTTGTTAATGTCGCCTGAGGTGCCGTTGGACATGATTGCCACAAAGTCCTCGCTGGCCCGCAGGCGCGCGGGCATAAGCCGAGCAAACTCGCCAAAGTAGTCCGCCGAGACTTGTCCGCGGGGTGTCCCGCCGACGTAATGCAGCGAATAATTCGCCAACAGCGCGAGCGGGCGCCCGCGATGGTTCTGCAGTGACAAAATGGTGATGTCTGGGTCTACGGGGCCCGCTGGCCGGTCCAGAACCGCGGGGTTTGTGCCGGGATTCATTTTGACCTGATCCAACTCGCCGAAAGGATTGGTGGGCATTTTCCCAGGCTTGAGGTGCCAGCGGCGGTTGAAGACTTCTTCTGGCAACGGCTGGAATGCTCCACCCGCCCGGGCAGGCTGCAGGGAGGCATACGCCTGGATTATCGAATCCGCAATCCCAGCAACGAAATGCCGATGATATGCGGCCTCAGGCCCATCGGTTCGCGACGAATTGCTGGCAGGAGCGGAGTGCGTATGCGTCGCACTGACCAACATTCGCTCCAGCGGAATCCCCGTTTTTTCCATCGCCACTTGGCAGGCTTGTTCTATCACCTCTGGCGCGACGCCCAGATTGTCCACCACCGCAATCGCCACAGAATGCTTTCCGTCATCCATCACAATTGCACGGCTATGCAGAGGATCGTGCGCTGAATGAGCATGATTGGCGCTGAATCCGCCGGGCATGTTCAGAGGAAACTCGTGGGGCGTGATGTCCACCGCCGCAGCCCCCGCTCGGAACATGGACTCCGCCCCGGCTCCCGATGTGGCCATGACGGACAAGGCCAACAGCAGGCCAAGCCTCCATCGGGTACCAACCCCCTGCCCAGACAACCTATGGTGCATTTTTCCTTCCAATTCTACGAAGAGAGCAGCGTCGGTTCGACTCACTTTCGCGGGGAGGCTGTAAATTTATCCCAAGTCGGAACGTAAGCGATAGCTGAAGCGCCCCTTGCTCACGCTTCGGGTTGTGAACCGGTCGATGCATCAAGCGTCCAGGTTAAATTCACAGTCGAGGAGCAAACTCCGACCACCCGCAGCGTCTGTTGCTTACACCCCACAAGATCAAAGGCCGATTATGTATCACGTCTGCCGGCGATTCAAGCTTTCTCGCCCGTGTTCTTCAAGGAAGGAGCTCTCCGCCTGTTGATCGCAGGATGCTAACGAGCATCGCTGGGGGGTAACAACTTGGCGGCAATCCCGCTTCTAAGCATTTTCAGGTTGCGGGGATTCTGACCCAGGTCTCCTTTCCCGATCCGCGATCGACTGCTGGCTTGGACTACCGTTTCATGTGACTCGGGCGAGGTGCCAATCAGGATGTGAATATCGTCCTTGAATCGAAAGATGCGGGTTGTCCGCACCAGGCGAATGGATATCTCAGCAGCTTCAGGTTCGGCGTCTGTCGCTTGCTCAACAAACTCCCAGGCTCCATGCTGCTCCGTCCATTGCTTGATGATTTCCGCAACTTCTGCGGGACGAACCATGGTTCGCAATGGTCGCAGTTGCGGGTCAGGCGATGCGGGGTCGGTTTCCGCAACATTCGTGGTAAAATCCCGACTCCAATCATCGACGATAGTGGCGACGGCACCGCCGCTGATTGCCAAAATCCCCAAAGCCAATAGCACCTTGCGTTTGGATTTCGATTTCTTTGCTCGTGACGAATTCGACGCGGAATGATTCATCATGGACTTATTTGCTCAATCAGAAGCCGACCATCTGCGCCAAGCTATGCCGCTGGCGGCTAGGATGCGTCCCGAAAGCTTGGATGAAGTGGTCGGTCAGCAGCATATTTTGGGACCGGGAAAGTTGCTGAGGCGGATGGTCGATGCGAATCGACTGGGTTCGCTCATTCTGTTCGGTCCACCGGGTACCGGGAAGACCACGCTTGCTAAATTGCTGGCGGCGGAGACGGCTGGGGAGTTCCGGCAGATCAGTGCGGTCGCGGGCGGTGTGAAGGACGTTCGCGAAGTCTTGCAGTGGGCCACCGACCGGGTGGCGACCGGGGCCTGCCGTCCGACGTTGTTTATCGACGAGATCCATCGGTTTTCGAAGTCGCAGCAGGACATTCTGCTGCCGGAAGTCGAAGCGGGCATCGTCAGCTTGGTCGGTGCGACCACCGCGAATCCTTTTTTTTCTATCAATGCAGCGTTGCTCAGCCGCAGCCAAATTTTTCAATTGCAACCGCTTTCCCAAGAGGAAATGACTGCGATCCTGGAACGCGCACTTCACGATCCGCAACGGGGACTGGGGGGACTGAAGGTACATGCCCAACGGGAGGCAATTGATTTTCTGGCAACGTTTTCAGAAGGTGACGCACGTCGTGCTTTGACAGCGCTTGAGATTGCGGTGCGCAGTCAGGCACCAGCACCATCGATCGTTTTGACTGTGGAGCTGGCGTGCCAGGCGGCCCAAGCAAAACAGCTTGGCTACGACGGCAGTGGGGACGATCACTACGACCTGACCAGCGCGTTGATCAAGAGCATTCGCGGCAGCGATGTCGATGCGGCAATCTACTGGCTGGCGAGAATGCTGGAAGGTGGCGAGGAAATTCGTTTTCTATGCCGCAGGCTGGTTATTTTAGCCAGCGAGGATATCGGCAATGCGGACCCGCACGCTCTAGGCGTGGCGGTCGCAACGATGCAGGCTTGCGAATTCGTCGGCTTACCTGAATGTCAGCTCACGCTCAGTCAGTGCGTCGCCTACCTGGCTTGCTCACCCAAAAGCAATGCCGCCACGACCGCAATCAATCGGGCGCGTCGTGACGTTCGCGAGGAAAGGACGGTGCCGGTACCTTACCACTTGCGGGACTCGCACTACCCAGGATCCAACCAGCTAGGGAATGGAATCGGTTACCAAAATTCGCACGACAGTCCCGACGGAATCGCCGCGCAGGAATACTTAGGGGTTGAGAAATCCTACTATCAACCCACCGACCGAGGCTTCGAAGCCGAGCTTCAAAGACGTTTGAAAAAAATCGGCAGGCAGCTTAAGGGCCGTCCCGAACGGGCTCCCGATGACCAGTCGAAAAGGTGATGCCCGAATGCACGCGCTGCTGCGTGAAGAAAACCACGCGTTTTCAAACACGACAGGAAAAAACCCTGACTTAAGCTAATGGCCGCCTGGGCTCTCCCGTTCAGGCTTGTGCGGATACCAATGCCTTGGGTCTCAGTCGGGGCTTTGGCAATAAATCGAACCGAGTGGATGGTTTGTTCGGGCAAACCTCCCAGGCGCCACCGCTTCGCACGCCCCGCCCCGCTGCTGAATTTCTCAGGAAATCTATCTCAGCAGCCCTTTGGCGCGTTTTTCCCGGATTTCAGCCGGAGATTCCCACTTCGGCGTCTCCCAAATACTGGGCGGTCGACCGTGCTTCTGCATGTACCTTCTCGTCCAGTCATCCGCGCCCGATGGAATTCTCACGCCTTGGTTGCCTATCCCTGGATTTTGTTGCGGTCGAAACTGTGGTTGCATTTGCCGACTTCCAGGAAGCACCTGCGGTTCCGCGACGACTTGTTGCGTGGTCGGCCCGGGCGACTGCGGAAAAGTACTCGTTGCGTTTGCCGGACGAATCCCTGACGTTCCAGGCCTTGACACCACAGCACCGCTGGTCGCCGAAGGAGGAACCACGGCAACGGCTTTTCCAAAAGCTTCTTTTG
>SLFV01000568.1 GCA_007124075.1 Roseimaritima sp. | reverse complement strand
GTTATTGACGATGGTCGGGCTGGCACCTTGCATCACCATGATCCCCGCCTCCGGAATCAATTGCCCCGACTGGTTAGAAAACTGCCCCTCGGTCAAGTCCGGCCCCAATCGCAACCCGCCTGCCCGAGCGGCCGAGCTTAATTCAATGCGAGCCGCGTTGGAGATCTGGACGAACAATTCGCTGGTGCCCGCACCGTCGCTCAGGCCGTTACTGGTAACACCCTGTTGCGTCAGGCCACCCCCAGTTTCGCGGCGATCGTGTCCAAAGCCGGGCAATCGTGAGTACAAATTCGTGTTCCCCGGAATCGCGCCGGTCCCGATTTTATTGATATCCCCATTATTCGCAGCCGCACCCCCCAACGGAATAGCTTGCACCCGCGGGAGCGGACCACTGCGACCCTCAGGGCCATTACCCCCGACATGATTCCCGACGACGGGCAGCCCGTTGATGGTGCGATTGATTGCACTGGAGATTGCCCGCATGATTTCCTGCGTGCGATAACCGCCATTGGCACCGTCCAACAGGGGCACATTGATATTCCCATTGGGAAGGACGGCAGCCCCACTGTTGTTTGTGAATTCAAAAGTAACTTGATTACCAAACGAACCAAAACTCGCATTTCCCCTTACATCGGGAATCTGCGTGATCGTGAAGGTGGCACCGACCAGGTTTCCCGTTCGGGTACCCGTCCCCGCGCCACCCTGCAGCATCATCACAAAATCACGCGGTGCCAGCACTTCCATCGCGATCGTGTACTGCCCGCTTCCGCCTTCGCCAGTCGTGCGCCCGGCCAGGCTTAATGCGTCATAACGATCGTTGCCGCGACTGCTAACCCCCACGAAGTACGTCCCACTGCGGGTGGCGGTGAAATCGATGAAACCATCGCGGTTATTGGCAGCGTCGGTTGCGGGGGAGCCCGCCGTCGAACCACGTTTTAGGTGGGTCGGTAGCGGACCGGTTTCGCTAACTGAGCGCACGACACCCGCACCGGTGATAAATTCCTGCGGAACGCCACGCTCATCGAACAACCGCAGAACGGTCGCCGGACCATCAGGTAGCGTGTCGATATCAACGATCAACCGGTCGCCAACATCCAGTTCCACCTTGAACATGTCCACGTCACGGTCGGCAGGCAACGATCCATTGGTGTCACCGATGATTCCTTGACGCACGTAGGGGGCAGCGTGAGCCCGCCCCAACTTTGTGTCGATCGCGTCAAAAATCGTCTCATTCGGCTCGCTTGTGGGTGAACCCGCGAATTCGCTCTCGCGACCATCACTGCCATAGATCGTATTGTTGACGATCCGCACAAAGGGTTGCGGCACCTCCGCAACCGGGGCCAATTGCATCCCGAAGATTCCTCGGTTGGAATAAAATCCGGTCGCTCCTTCGATGTACAGAGCGGGCAGCCCGGGATCAAGCAACGATGGTGCAACATAGGCACGGACCAACCCAAGTTGGTTGTTGGTCACTAGTTTGCTGCCGTTGATGGCTTGCTGCATCCCTACCAGGATCGCATCCAGTGAAGTGATCACATTGTTTTGGAAGTTATAGTTCCCCGATGCGGCACGATGATGAAAATAGATGGGGATGTGCCCATCCCGAACCCCGTTGCCTCCGACGGTGCCGCTACCGTTAGCCGTCGTCGCCGCGCCACCGACGTCGTCGAATTCAAAGACCACGCGGGTCCCACCCGCATCTATCGTAAACGTATCCCCATCGTTGACCGCGGGGACTCGCAAGGGGGAATCATCACTTCCGGTCGAAGCCACCGTCACGATCATCGGCCGGGTCAGCCCATCCACCTTGATGCCCACCGTCCCCGGTTGATCGATGATGTTGTTCTGAAAAACCGCTCCCGTTTGCAGACCGCCCAAGACCGAATCGTTGAGCGTGGGAAGGTTGATCGCCGCACCGGCCAAGGTCGGGCCGACGGGAGGAGCGACCAAGTAGCTGAATCCTTGTCCGTCGCGTGGGTCGGTCGACCGCGGGGGTTGTTCCGACCACAATGCCACGCCTTGGGTGTGACTGATTGTCGTACTGTCAACAATGAACTGGCCTTGAATCCGTTGAACGTTCCGATCCCCATATCCATCATGCCGAATCGCGGCCAATTGAATATTGCGACCTCCCCCGGGCCGGGGTGTGCCTTGCAGCGTTGCAGGCGCATCGGTCACGCGTTGGATTTCCTGAAACTGTCCGATCACCACGCCGTGCAAATTGACGCGGGCGTCGGTTGCGGTCAGTGACTGATTGCCCGACGCGGGAGCGGCTTTGATGTTCAGGCTGGACTGCACAATCGAACTGTTGATCGCGTTGATCAAACGCTGAGCAATCTGGGTTGCCGAGTCGCTGGCAGCGTACGGAATTCGAATCACGCCTGGGGTAAAGCCCGCCACCGAATTGAATTCAAACGTGACCGACGTTGCGCCGTCATTTAATGTAAATCGGTCCCCATTGCCGATTTGCGAACCCAACGGGGCGACCAGGGTGATCGCTTGCGTCAGGCGATCGTTGGTATCAAACACACGGTCCACTTGCAGCCCGCCAGGAACAGACGTCCCGTAGGCCGATGCCCCGCGAACCTCCAGTTGGTACTCGCCCGACAGTCCTCCCAGGCCCGCGAAGCCGGTAAACTGAGCGTCGCCGCGTTGGGCCCCCAAAATCATCTCGCCACGTTCGGCAAACCCGACGATGAAGTTGTCTAGGAACAACCCTTCGGCAAGCGAGGGCTGCGCTCCCGTGATGTACCGGAATTCGATCACCACCCCCGTATCTCCCGCGAAATCCCCCAGCGATGCGATGGCTTGGCGCCAACTATTGGGACTTGCGACTGGGGGAGCTTGTAGCGCCAGGTTTTGCCCGTTGATCCCCACCAACGGAACCGGCGTCGGCTGCTGATCACTGTGGATCCGCATTTCGATCGTATCGAAGAATGAAGTTGACCGGAAATAGTCGAAATAGAATCGCGGCAGATCGGCAGCCGAATAGCCACTCAGATCAAAGGCTGCCGAACGCAACACCCCGTTTGGTTCACTGCGATCAAAGTGATACGACTGATTGGCGGTTAACCCGGTGCCAAACGAATGTCCCGAAACCGAAACCTGCAACGCGTAATTGCCCGTGGTCGGTCGATTCTCCGGAGCCAAAGTGAACGTTCCGTCGGCGGCGTTGTACGTCGTAGCTTCCGGCGAAACAGCGACGAAGTACGTTCCCTCCGTCAACGTGGTTTGAATGAAGGGATCGGCCGATAACGTTGAGTTCAAATTACCAGGCAGACCGGGCTGGCTGCCACCGGCCCCAAAAGAGGCGTTCGCATTACTGTTGGATGAAACCAGTTGGTAGCTGACAGCGAAAGTAAAGGGGTCGATAACCTCGCGGAACAATTGCAGCTTCAAGTCAACACTTCCGGGCCCTGTTGGGTCACTGGGGTTAAAGCCGTTATCAATGTCAAGATAAACCTGCGCAGCATCGTTGGGCACTTCGAATCGGAAGATGTCCACGAAATCGTTCGCCATCGATCCGTTGGCTGTGATCCAAGGGATGATTTCGCTGGTGTTGGCGGTGGTCGAACCGACGTTGGGGTTGAACCCCAAGTTCCAATCAAACAGTTCCAAATCAACCGCTTGCGTGAAAGTGTTGTTGGGTTCGGAGGCAAAGACCACGGTACCCGGGTTGATCGCCGTAGCAGCGCGGCTGCCGTTAAACGTGGCCAGCCGCTGGTGACCCTGGTTGCCACCCCGATCCGTTGTTACGGACCAACCGGGGTCCAATGAATCCACGAAAGCTCCCCGCTGCGGCATGACGGCAGAGCCGGTCCCGAAAGTGCCGATGCTTTCCACGCTGTCATCAAAAATCCGCAACACCGAATCCAGTGGTTCCCGACGCAGTAGCGAATTGGTCTCCAATTGCTGGGGTTGCACGCCGTCGGCGGTCACCGCGATGAAGTAGGATCCCTGCGGTAGCGAAACCGGACCGATAAACGGATCGGCAGTGCCACCGGACCCGCGCGTCAACAGTTCGCCAATTTCCGTTGCCAAGGGGCTGGCTTGGTCCTCGGCGATGTTGCTGCCCGAACCCACCAACACCAATCGCGGTCCCGTGCCATCGTCGTAGAACACACTGATGGTGGTCCCGGCGCGACTGAAACCGTCCGCGTAATCGATGTCAAAGACCGCCGACTTTTGCAACTGTGAAAACGCCGCTCCTCCGTCAAAGGCCACGTCCAATCGGAAAAAATCGATGTCGCTCCCCGTGGTCAGTTCTCCCGCGATGCTGATCGCGTCGTTACGCGTGCTGGCCAGATTGCCAACATACTGCGGCCGCGTCCCGTAATTAGCAAACGCACTGGGGGTCAACGCATTGTTATTGACCGCGAAACTTGTCGCCTCGTCCTCGCCGATTTCGCCGATCAGGGGCGAATTGTTGGGCAACCCGCGCAGCCGCACGCCATGATTGGCGTAACGAATATCGGCAAACTGAACCGTGCTTCCCGGAAATTCTTGCTGCTCCGAAAGCCGAACTTGCAACACGTAACCACCACGGCTCAGTCCGCCCGCCGCGTCGTTCGGGTTGACCGAAGCGCTTCGGACCCGAACATAATACACGCTGCGTCCCCCGGTGCTGCCGGGTAAAACCACATTGAAACCAGCATCGCGCGGGTTGGTGGAACCGAAATCTTCGTACAGCCCAAAGGCTCCCCGCTTGGCGAATGCCCCGTCAAACCGGCTGAGCGGTCCAACGCGACCCTGTAAATCGGGGCCAAAAACGTTGATCAACGAAGGATCGTCCGCCTCGGCGAAACTGTTGCTGGACTGTGCCAATACATTGCCACTTGAATCCAGGATCTCCAGCACCGTATCCAACCCGATGCTGGTCTTGTCGATGTCAAACCAGACCGGTGTTCCCGCAACGCCGGAGAAGCTGTAGACGTCGACATCATTGACACCACTTAAGAAACCATGCACTTCGAAGCCCAGGCGAAAGTTCTCATCCCCTGAATAGAAATTCTCCGCCAGTTCGCCCAAAACCTGTGCATTTTCGACGCTGCTATTCAGGCCAGGAGCCACCTCGGTTGCCAGTTCCTGTTCCAGCACGACCGCAACATTCCGGTCGTTGCTAAATTCGTCGAAGACCAAACCGCGCCAATCGTTGGGAAAGGGACGACTGCCGAAACCGTCGCCATTGGTGTCCGTCTGTGCCCGACCGTCCAGTTGACGTCCCGCGCCGACCGTGTCGTCCGCCAAACTGGTCATCACCACCGGGGCGCCGGGCAAACCGACCACCTGGATCGTGCCACCGATGCGGTCGGTCAAGTTGGCGGCAGAGCCGGTGGCCGTGAATCCGGTACCGGTGGTAAAGCCATTGGGATTACCGCTACCGGATAATTTGATCACCAAACTTTCATCGGGACGGCTTTGCAAACGCAATTCGCCTCCGGAAACCTGGTTGCCGACCACGATCGAATCAAACACCATGTGGACGATGTCGGTGTCATCCCAAATGCTGGAGGTCGATAACACCCCGCCGCGGACGTACATGCCGTTGAGTTGCCGCTGGGCCGCGCTATCGCTGGGGGTGCTTTGCATCGCATTGCGACGGATCAGCGGCCCAAAGTTATCGTCCAGGTCGGCTAACCGATCCAGCGCACCGCTTTGTCGCCCCAGATCGACCACACGCTCGGCCGTCAGGGAATCGCTATCAATGTCGATCACCGGCCCACGGTTTTCCAAGAATTCATTACCAACCAAAATCGGCTGGGTGAAACGAGCAAAAATAGTCGCGGGCGTGTTGCCCAGTCGACCATTACGACCGACCGGCCCAGCTCCCCCTTGGCCATTGGCGTTGTATTCGAATCGAGTGTTCGTGACCCGCGCGGTCGCCTGCTGCAGCTCCAACGCATTGAATGCCTTCGTCTGGCCACCTTCGACCAGCGACAGCCCCCCGCCATAAGCAATGATCGCGTGGTCGATACTGATATGCGATGTTGGCCCCCCGTAAATCCCTGCCCAGTTACCACGAGCTGGCACGATAGGATTGGGCAAACTCCCCGAGTTATTGGTGTCAAACGAACCACCTGCACCGTAGCGGTCGTCGGCGATGCTGGTAAACACCACGGGCAACCCCTCAACGCCCTCAGCTAAAAGCTGACTGCCATGCCCCAGTTCGATCCGCGAACCGACTAATTTGACCACCGTCCCCGGATCGACAACCAACGACGCATTCAAACGGCCCCTAATTCCTTGGCGAGCCAAATCCAAGGCGACTCCCGCACGCTGCCCGTTGTCCAGGAAGCGTGATCGTGTGGCATCCAGTTCCGCAGCCAAACGGTATTCGGTTTCGCCAGGTGCACGCCGGTACAAACGTCTGGAGAGATACTCCCCACCGGAGGGCACGGTCGGCAGGTTAAACAGTTCGATCGAACCGTTCGCCGCCAAGGCAATCGAACTTGTCGGGTCAATCGCGGCCAAAGATTCAAAGCCGAATCGATCCACAAACGTCAATTGATAAGCATAATCGCCAACGGACAACGTCCCGCTGCCGGGAATCGCCACCCCCGAAACATCGCTTAACAGCGGCCGGACCCCATCCTGAATCGATCCGCCGGGGTTGCCCGCGATGACCAAGTTTTCAGCGATGTAGTGAACGATATCGATATTGTCGAAACGCCCCGCCACCGTCAATTGCCGCGCAGGCTGGTTAGGGGTCGTCTCGGCGCGCACGAACAACCCATTGATGCTGTTGTTCTCCAAAAAATTGTTGCGGATGTCTGGACCCACCCGGCTGTAATCCGCAGTGAACGGCAAGTCCTGCTGGAACCGTGGGGCTTGGAAACTGGTTTCTTCAAAACTGTCCGGCGAAGCACTCATTGCCGCGCCCGCGTTGGACGTCAATCGATTGAACGTAACGTTGGGCCGCAAATTGACCATCTGAATGGGATTGACTGACTGCTGGACCGACTCAATCAGCACATTGCTGCCACCGCCGAAGCGGATGTCGGCGTGATTGACGGTCTGCAGGAAAATACCCTCATCTTCCAAGTCGGGTCGACCTTGCGTCTGATCAAAATCACGGCGAAAGATAATCCCACCCCAGTTGCCTGGACCGGGGGCCAGGCTGTTACCCGCAGCCGCGGCGTCCACGCTGCGGTCTCGCGTGCTGGTTAAAATCACGCTGCCCGAATCCCCCGCAAGGTTGACTCCCACATCCACGACCGTCGTTCCCGCAAGCACCGGTTCGGAAAGTTCCACCAGCCGTGGCGTTCCTAGTACCTGCAACACGCCACCACTGCGGTCATTAACCAAACCGGTACTGCCGACCACGATTGCGGCATTCCGCAGTTTGATCGCCGCTCCGGCATCGATCATCACCTTGACGCCGCGTGGGACCAACAGATTTCTCCCGTCCTCCAGCGTTCCACCGCCGGTTTCGGTTGTTCCCACCTGGTAGGCGAAATTGTCGTCCGGCGTGCTTAGGTCCCCGTCCTGCCCCCCGTTACCAACAATCCGGACAATGTCGCCCGGGGAAACCGCACCGAAAGCATTGGGAACGGCGGGGTTGGCGATGTTATTGAAGGGTTGTGACAGGCTGCCATCGGAATTGAATCCGCCCAGCTTATCCACGAAAACAGTCCGCCCATGCACCGTCATGCCGCGGAATTCCTGCCCCAACCGAACCGACCGTTCCCCATCCAGGCGAATAACGTCGGGACGCTCCGCACTGAACGAAAAAGCGGTAATCCCCAAAGCATTCCGCACCGCGGGAACATTGATCGCATTCCGAATCGCATTAGCGATCAACGTGGGGGTCATCGCGTCGGTCGGATTGTAAAAGACCGCGACGTTGCCCGCCGCTGGCAGACTGCCTTGCGGAACGAATTCAAAACGGCGTGATTGACCATTGGAGCCGACCAGCGTGAAAGTCTGACCGGGGTTGATTGCCTCGCCATTGGCAGTGACCTCCAGCAGCCGATCTAGCGGACGCGTTTGAAACCAGAAGTTCTTCGCGCCGCCGGGCAGCCCATCGCCGTTGCCATCCAGTGCCGTCCCGGGAACCCCTTGGCGAGGATTGTCGCGATCACGAATCGTGTCGACTTGCCCCAGCAATGGTTCAAATTTCAATGCCAGTTCGTACGCGCCCTGAGTCCTGCCGCCATCGCCGCTGGCAGTCAATTGGGGGTCGTAACGATCGTTGCCGCTGGCGGCCACTCCGATGTAGTAAATGCCGTTGGGCAAGGACGCGGTCAGTAGCGAATCGTTGCTGAAATAATCATCGTTGCGTGCCAGTTCCACCAGTTCGCCACCGCGCAGCAGCAGTGGATTGGAAAAATTGCCCCCGCTAATGTCTTGGTCTCGCGACCCGACCCGCAGTTCGGCGCGCATCAAGCCGGAGGCGATGGGATGGTTGTTGATTTCGTCCAGCAGATCTCCCAGTTCCAATGTGGTACTGAGCGGCAGCAGAACTTCGATACCATTGGCAATCGGGTTGCCTTCGGGATCCAGCGTTTGGCGAACTTCGATGTCACCCCCGAACGAACGCACAAAATCGACTCGTGTATTATTGCCCAAGCCACCGGGTCGCTGCGAGGTCAACTGGATCGACACCGCCGACCCGATCCCCAAATCGGTCTCGATCGCTGCTCGGTCGTCACGGAACAATCGTAGGGTACCATCCAGCGAACTGGAATCGGGCAGCCGCTCGGCGAACAGCTCGGCTGTGAATTGACCGCTCCGCGCATCTGGCCCCAGATCCACCTCAAAGCGGTACAAGTCGACATCGATGGAATCAGGACGGTGGACGTGCCGACCATGCAGAATGTCCAGATTGCTGGGAAACGACGGTTCCAGGTCACGCAACTGGGTCAGGTTCGTTGCACCGCTGGAAAGCGTCGGATTGAT
>SLFV01000292.1 GCA_007124075.1 Roseimaritima sp. | reverse complement strand
TTCCGCGATCCCTTCCAGTCGCAGCCAAGAAGCGAGCTCGTCAAAGTAGTCATCGAGCGAGTGCGGCGCGACGAGGGAAAGCAAGTCGGCGGATCGTGGCTGGGGCTGTCGGGGCATGGAGAAAAAAATCCGGTTAGGGGAATACCAGCCGATGGCAAGCAACGGTCCGCAGTCGGCAGCTAGCTCAGTGCATGCACCCGAGCAGTTTCCCGCATTTCGGGGTTGTCACTCCAGCCCTGCCCCTGCTATGACCGCGCAGGAAATATTCACGTTTTTCGTTGCGAAGGCCTTTCGAATGAACACGACTATAACCACTGGGTTCGAAATGAGGAGAGCCGTGATTCTGGTTTGGTTCAGCGCTGCGGTGCTGCTGACGCTTACTGGTTGTCAGTGGGCAGCTAATGGACAAAACGCGCAAGGCCGACAACTGTATGAACAGGGACAATACACGGCGGCGATGCAGCAGTTCCAAAAGGCGATCACCACGAATCCCACCGATCCCGATGGCTATTACAACCTCGCTGCAACGACACATCGGCTGGGCACGCAACGCCAGGATCGTGCGTTGCTGGAGCAGGCCGAAGCCCTGTACAACCAGTGCTTGGATCATGCCCCCAACCATGTTGAATGTCATCGTGGGTTGGCAGTTCTCTTGGTCGATTCGGGGCGCCCCGACAAAGCATTTACACTATTGAAAAACTGGGCATCGCAGAATCCTGCGTTGTCCGATGCTCGGGTGGAACTGGCGCGGCTGTATGAGGAGTTTGGTGACCCTGCAACCGCCAAACGTTACCTTGAAGACGCGGTCCAGCAAGACCCCAACAGTGCCCGAGCTTGGCTGGCACTGGGGAAGCTGCGGGAAAACAGTGGGGAGCTTACCCAGGCCCTGGCAAACTATCAGCGCAGTTACAGTCTAAACAATATGCAGCCGATGGTCGCCGAACGGATGGCCGCATTAAATCGCCAATTATCCGACCAGTTTGATCGTTCGCTGTCAGCCGGGGGAACACGGATGGCCCAACCTTCCACCGACGTTGTCGGGCGGCAACGCTACTAGTGGTTCGCCCCCAAAGCAGTCTGAGCGCACGGGGCAAATCGGGACGCTGCTAGCATCGCATTGTTGGGAAAGAGGCACTATATTCTGAGTGTCGGGTTGGGTGGATTTTGATGGCGAGTCCCCCAGCGAGTCTGGCCCGTTTTGCACACGGGGCGCCCCAATTCATCCCACCTTTCGCGTTTGGAATTGACATGGTTTTTTGGGACTACGCGGTTCTGATTGGTTATTTTGCTGTCATGATCGCAATTGGTTTGTACAGTTCCATGCTGATCAAGGCCCAAGAAGATTTCTTCATGGGAGGACGATCGTTCGGTAAATTGCTGCAAACCTTTGCCGCCTTCGGGGCAGGGACCGGTTCCAGCGACCCAGTCAATGCCGGACGCACCACTTTCACGGGAGGGATGAGTGGAATGTGGAGCGTGATGTATTGGTTGCTTGTGACCCCTTTTTACTGGATTGCGGCGGTCTGGTATCGTCGCATGCGGCATCTCACATTGGGCGACTGGTTTGTTGAGCGATACAACTCCAAGGCCCTTGGAGCTGGTTACTGCCTGTTCGGCATCTTTTTCTACATGGTTTATGGATCGATGCTGTTTTCGGCGATCGGCAAAGTAGCTGCTCCGCTGTTGGAAGTTGATAGCTTCATGATGATGGGCTATTCGCTGCGGTTCGAATATGTGCTGATTCCCGTGATTGGCGTTGTGGTGCTGCTGTATGGGATCTTGGGCGGATTGCACGCTGCGTATGTCACCGATTTAATCCAAGGCGTGTGCATCATTCTGCTGTCCATCGTCCTGATCCCCTACGGTCTTGCTGCCCTCGTGGAGAAATTTGGCGATCCCCAAACCGACGGCATCGCCGCTGGCTTTGGCTACCTGCACGAACAGTTACCCGAGGACCATTTTCACTTGGTTGGTTCTTCGGGTACCAGTGAATTCCCGCTACACCGAATCGTTGCGGTGGTGATCATTAGTTTGATCGGCATCGTGGTGCAGCCGCATTTCATCGCCACCGGTGGTGGGTCGGCAAAGAATGAAAACACCGCTCGGATCGGCCTGGTGGCGGGCAACTTTTTGAAGCGTTTTTGTACGGTGGGCTGGGTCCTTGCCGCACTGATTGCGTTGGCGTTGTACGCCGATAATCCGGAACTTTCGCTGGACCCTGAGAAAACCTGGGGGGTGGCCTCGCGGGAATTGTTGGGGCCAGGGTTGACCGGTTTGATGTTGGCCTGCTTGCTGGCAGCGCTGATGAGCAGCGTGGATGCCTACATGATCGTGGGTTCTGCGCTGGTTGTCCGAAATCTTTATGCACCCTACGTTAATCCACAGGCCAGCGAAGCGCAGTACGTGCGTGTTGCAAGGTTGACCGGTCTGATTGTGGTAGGTGGCGCAGTGGTGTTATCAATCGTCTACCTTGATGCCTTTGCGCAGCTTCAGATGACCTGGGTGGTCAATATTATCTTCGCGGCACCTTTTTGGATTGGCTTGTATTGGCGACGTGCCAGCTTGCCAGCGGCCTGGATTACTGTGTCGTACTGTGTTCTGATGTTTTTTGTCATTCCATTTGCGGCTCCGCGTCTGTTTCCCGCGTTGCGATATCAGCCTGCCCTTGCCAGCATGAATCAAATCGTGGAAACCACAGCGATGCGCAGTGCGGCACCCTCGGACGTGGGTCGCCGATCGGCTGCGATCAAGGTCTGGGATACGCAACGTGCAGCAATCCTCGCCGATGCCGACAGTAGCGAGACCGACAAGCAACGACGTTTGGCATTGTTGGGAGCCCGGCCGATCGAACGGCAGGCCGGTGAAGCGGTCGAGTTGACACAGCGTTCCGGTGGACAACCTATTTTTTGGACCAAGGGCTTGGTCCCGCTAGGACCTGATGGGCAGCCAGATGCATCGATCCAGCCGATCCCGGTAACGTCGGGGACACAGGCGACAGACTTGCCAGCAGGCACGTCACAGACGGTGTTGCAGTACCCCGAAGGCACTCGGTTTCGCGGGGAAGGAAATTTGCGACTAGACTTTTTGCTGTATCCTCTGTTGGGACTGGATCTTAGCAAGATGTCCAACGCGGCATTGAACACCCTGGAATTGCCGCCAAAAATCATCACCCCATTTTTGGTGATGATCTTGGTCAGTTTGCTGACCCGACCCGTAAACGGTGAATGCCTGAATCGTTACTACGCAAAGATGAAAACCCCAGTTGACTCCGATCCGCGAGTCGATCGGCAGAATCTGGAGGCCGCCTACGCCGATCCCGGCGCTCTTGAAAACCGCAAGCTGTTCCCAGGAACCAATCTGGAGTTTCAAAAACCCAATCGTTTGGATGTCTTGGGGTTTGCGGGCTGTTTACTGGTGTCGTTTTCGGTGGTTGGGTTGGCCATGCTGGTCGCCCGAATCGGTGCAAGTCCCTAGCAGCCTGCGTTATAGCGGAATCGTCTGCCGGTCGGTAAGGATTGCTTACCGGCTTGGATCGTTAACCTCGGTCTCTTGGCCGAAAAGCATCATCACCCCGGTCGGTGGTGCCTGAGGGTTGTAGACGTAGCTGGCTTGCAACGCACTGCCGATCCGTTCCTGCATTTCCATCAGGTGGGCCTGGGAATAGACGTCCATCTTGTCTTTGCATGTTTCTAAAGACCCCTTAATCAAGTCCTGCAATTCACGCAATTGAAAGCGAGCCAGTGTGGCAATCGGCTTCATTGCCGCAGTATCGTTCGACTCCTTCAGTACCAGGTCCAGCAACCTCTCCATGTGTTCGCGCTGCAGGTTGCGCCGAAAGCTACTGATCATCGGATTGCGATCGTTTCGTTCGTCCATGCATTCGGTGTTCAGTTCGGTCCAGACCGCATCACGGATCGTATTTAGCATTTCAGGCAATGTCAAAGTATCCTCAGACGCGGGGACACGTAGCTCGTTATCAAACAACCGCCGCAACGTCGTTGGATTCATCAACAGCGTCAACGAAGTTGCTTGGATATTCAAGATTCGGTCGTGAATGGGCCAAGTTCCTTCGGAAGAGACCGTTCCCCGATTTTGGCGACTGTACCAACTGTCCGCAGGCATTCTGGCCAGCAGTTCCGGGGTCAGGCCGAAAGCATGGTCGTGAAATGATTGTTCGATCACAAACTGCAACGCCGCCCGCTGTTGCTCTGCGGGGACGACTTCGACCGGGTTCCGATCACCCGGATCGCCTTTCTTGTCGCGGTTGATCAATGCGCTACCCACCCAATTGGCCATCATGCTGATCGACCGAGTTTGCAGTGCCAAGGTCAATTCGTAACCCCGCCGCGCTCGCGCCCAGCTTTCGCCCTCCTTCACGAATTTGTCTAGGATCCGATCGCGGTAGAGAGACACCAACTGCGATTGTTCCTGCGCATATTGCAATGGGTCGCGGCCAAAGTCGTAGCGCCGTGCCAAGGGATCCGGTCCGGTGGTATCTTCGTCGGTAGCGTACTGCAGTTCGGGTTCCGAACAACGTTTCAGAATCTCCGACAATTTGCTGTTGTCAAGCGTGTAGCCGTATTCAATCGCCCAGAAATCGTAGGGACCGATCCCTAGCATTGCATAGTCACCCTGGATCTTCCCGCTTTCGTAGCGGTAATTCACCGGGGTGTAGTCCATGACCGATGCGGTGATCGTCTTCTTCCCTTTGTGCTCGGGACTATTGATTTCATCCAAACTGTACAAAGCCGAGGCCTTGAAGTTGTGACGCAAGCCAAGCGTATGTCCGACTTCGTGGGCGACCAAATCGGCCAACAGCGGGCCCACGAACCAGTCTGGAATCCCATCCAGAAGGTCAACATCATCGGCCAGCGCCTTGTCCGTGCCATCCTCATCCTCGTCCTTGTCCTCATCGTCGTCAGCCGCCTTCTCCTTGCCTTGCCCCTCACCTTTGGGCTTTTCCTCAGACTTGTCTTTCTTCTTTTTCTTCTTGCCGTCTTCCTCGTCCAACAGCACCAACGCCCAATTCATTCGCGCAAGCGCCAAGTCAAGATTACGCACGCTGGGTGCCATGCAGAGTCCATTTTTTTGGCTGACCCGTCCGTACAGTCCATCGTACTCATCCCCTGCCCCCATCAGCATCGGCTGCTGGTCGGAGCGTTCGCTGATGACCCTTGGCTGTCGAGCCGCTGACGCGATTTTGACTCGAAGGCTTTCCGCGTCCCCGGGAGCCGCGAAACGCACCCGCGGATCCCAGGCGGGATTGCGTCCCAGCCATGCCAACGTTTCGTCCCCCATTCCCTCCATGGCAATCTGAGGCATCAAGTCGTTGTAGTTAAAACGAAAATGACGAATCCAGCCATCGGTCAAAATGATGTCTGCATCTAATATTTCACCCGTTTCGGGATGCACGCGGCTGGGCCCAATTGCGGTTCCGATGTCGTTATTGAGCCAGCGAACGAAATTGTAATTAACGTCCTCCGGATCTTTCTCCATGTGGGCACCACTGTCCGCATCCTGGTACTCAACCACGATCGCATCGACAAAGCCAACACGTTCAAAAGCCTTGTTCCAGTACTCAATCCCCTCCTTTACCCAACGTCGGTAGCGCACCGGAGTGGTATGTTCGATGTAGAAGCGGATCGGCTCCTTGGGCGGGCTTAGCTTTAGCTTGGGATCACGTTTTTCTAGACGCCAGCGATTGATGTAGCGAATCGTGGTTTCCTTTTCGTCATACTTGCTCAGGTCCGTATACGTGGTGGTGAAATAACCAACCCGCTCGTCGGCGGGTCGCGGTGAATAGCCGTTGGATTCAGGGACTTCACTGACCGAATAGTGCAAGGTTTGCAGGTTTCCCGTACGGCCCACGACTTCGAATGCCAATTCGATATTCTTGGGAAACACTTTCGCGTGCTCGATTGAAACCAGACGCGGGTTGGTCACCCGAACACTGGCCCCAAAGAATTGCGTTGCGTTGCCCACCAACAAGGCGTCCAAATCGATCACAGGTCCACCGCTGGGACCCATTGCCAAAATCGGCACATCCAGCAAAACCCGGTCGGTGAACAACCTTTTGACCGATGCCTTTGCTTCGGGTTCGCCGGTGGCGCGGATCTCCAGATTGGGTGCGATCAATGCCAACCGATTGTCGTAACGCCGCCACTGGACAACCCAATCGCCCGCTTGCAAACCCGCGTAGCGATCACCGCTGCTGACCGTGAGTGCCAGGAAGTACCGCTTGCTAGCGAAATTCTTTGGTAATTCACCCAGCAACTGACTATCCTTTTCACGCTTCCAAACGCGAAACAAGCCTTTTTCATTCTGTTGGACGGAGCACGGAATCTCCGTGTAACCCGCCGATACCTTGTCAAACGTGGGCAAATCGTCAGCCACAGCCGAACCGATCGACAAAACGATGCCAAGCACAACCAAACCGGTGACCAACAAACCTTGAAAAGGTCTCGGGTGTGAAAATCGACGCATTTTTAAACCGTTGATTCGAATTTGAAATGTCCTAACGAGGTCTTCCGAAGGTCAGACCTCTTGTTCAAGCAGGCTGGCAAGCCTTGGTTTCGCAACTAAATTGTAGGTTATCGAACACGTTGCGACAAAAGAATTCCACGCGACCTACAGCAACCCACACGGGTCGGTGCCCGTCCTTCCATTTTAGCCACACTTTGAACAGTCCGCCCAAGTCTTTGCTTCGCCGCTGCAGTTTTCCGGCATTTAATCGCTGCTGCGTTAGGAAAAGCTGCGTTGGGCCGCGGGGGAGGGGGGGTAGCGAGCGGAAGAGGAAGCAGCGGGATGACTGGGCCGAAACCCTTTGCCCGCCGCATCGCTGGCGACGTATTCAACGCCTCGACAAGACGGTATGATAGGGGCTGAAGCCGTTCGTTACGATCTTCGAAATTTATCGAGTTTTCTTGCGGTCTGTAGGGGGAATTAATCGAATGGATGGCTTGCTGTGGGTTGACGTCGTATTTCGCATCACCCATGTCCTGAGTGCGATCGCACTTGCCGGGGGCAGTCTATTTATCGCCTTTGTGCTGCATCCGGTAATGTCGCAAACTTCGGAAAACATGCGAGCCGAATTGACGCACGCGATCATGGCGAGATGGAAACGATTTGTCCATGCCGGGGTCGGCTTGTTACTGATCAGCGGAGTGTATAATTTCGTTCAGGCAATACCGCTTCATCGTGGTGATTCGCTGTACCACGCGCTGCTGGGGATCAAGATGCTGCTTGGATTGGTGATTTTTGCGATTGCTTCAATCTTGGTTGGTCGCAGTCGACGAACCGATGCGATCCGGCAGCGACGTTCAACTTGGCTCAAGGGGGTTCTAGTGTTGGCAGTCATCGTGGTAGGCATTTCCGGGTTTGTGAAAGTTCGTGGAACTTCCACCGCGAATGCCGCGAATGTTCATGTCGAGTAACCAGCCATGCGAGTTCAGATTGACTGCGCCGGCGCGACCGATGTGGGAAAAGTACGGCGTAATAATCAGGATCATTTCCTGATTGCGGAACTAAATAAATCCATGCTGGTACAAGCCTGCAGCCTGCCGATGGATCGTCAATCCAGATTGTTCGGCAGCGCGCAGGGGCACTTACTGCTGGTCGCCGATGGCATGGGGGGGCACGCCGCAGGTGAACGCGCCAGTCTACTGGCGGTCGACTACATGATTGAACGTTTGCTTAATAGCGTTCACTGGTTTTTTCGGCTGAAGGAGGACGTTGAAGAAGACTTCCTTAACGATCTGAAGAATCTTCTGCTACAGGCACATCGCCGAATCCTCAACGACAGTAACGATCATCGGGAAAACCTCGGGATGGGGACCACACTGACCATGGCCTACGCGATCTGGCCGCGGTTGTACGTCGTCCACGCGGGGGATTCTCGTTGCTATCTGATTCGGGGAGGAGAGGTCAGTTGTTTGACACGCGACCATACGCTGGCCAGACAACTGGTTGAATCCGGAGGGATGCGTCCGGAGGACGAATCTACCAGCCGATGGAGCAATGTGCTGTGGAATGTCTTGGGTGGTTCTCGCGGCGCGGATGTCACGGCGGAGGTCGTTAGAGCGGACCTGCAGCAAGGAGATACAGTCCTACTGTGCAGTGACGGCTTATACCGCTACGTTGAACCGGCGGAAATGAGCAGAACTTGCGCGGAAGCTGAATCCTCGGCCGCCGCTTGCCGTGCTTTGGTGGATCTGGCAAACGCACGTGGGGGTCAGGACAACATCACCGTCGCAATCGCCCGCTTTGAGTCGACCCGCCCGGGCAATGAAACGATGTTGCAAACCTCGATACCGCTTAGCCAGGCTTTGCGGGTGGGAGGCGAAGATGCCCAGGATCCCTCAGACGAAGACACCCTTCCTGTTTTTGATGATGACGAGGGTCGACAACCTTGGCTGTAACCGCCAACAAGAAGTGGCTTAATTGATTTACGAAAGGTCGAATATGTACAAGAGTTTTTTCGGGTCGCTCGGTTTAACGACTGCTTTTTTCTGCTTGGCATCGTTTGCCCAGGAGAATTCAACCGGCATCCATGCTCGCATTGATGGCACCGGGCCAGGCTGGGTGGCGTTGGGAGAAGCGGATTTTATCGCGGTGAACGTTGACCCTGAAACCATTGTCTGGGAAGGGGGGCTGGCCAAGTCAACCGGGCGACCGATTGGTGTGACGAGGTCCGCCAAACAATATCGAAACTTTGAATTGGTCATCGAATGGAGGCATCTGCAGGAAGCGGGTAATTCGGGGGTGTTCGCCTGGGTCCCCGAATCGGCACTGCAGGATCTGCCTCAGAATAAATTGCCCGCCGGCGGAATCGAAGTCCAGATGCTGGACCATGGATATGCCACCCAGTACCGTGCGCGAACGGGCAAGGAGCCTGATTGGTTTACGACCAATGGC
>SLFV01000399.1 GCA_007124075.1 Roseimaritima sp. | reverse complement strand
GCCAAGGCCTGGGGATCTTTCGCTTATCGCCAACCACGACGCTTAAGGGTGGCGTGATGTATGTCGACCGCAATCGCATCAAACTGATTCCCGCGGGGGGCATTTTGTGTCAACCACATCCGTTTGCTCGCTACGATATCACTTTTCCCGACCCCAAATTTTCGCACTTTGTGCGCACGCTTGGTGTTTACGACGTCTGGGCTTATCTGGGCGGAGAATTTGGCGGCGGTGCGTGGGCGATCCGCCGCGACGATGGCAGTCGCGACTCGGTCGACATGTATGACTTTCGCGTCAGTCTGGGCCTGGAATGGGGGCAAAGCAACTTGATCCGGGCCGGCAGACGCACGGGGGTGGCGGAGGTCGGGTATGTCTTCGGTCGTCGCGTGGAGTATAAGAATAACCCTGACGATGACTTTCGTCCCGGTGACACGATCATGGTCCGCCTCGGGATTGGTTATTAGGTCCGTAGCTGAGCCGGACGGCCGCAAGTGCAGGAACCGCGGGAAGCGATTCCACCCAACAACGGGGTCTGCCTTTGTGTGCGTCTGCCAGCAGGTCATCCCACTGCGGGGAATGTCGGTATCGAAGCGTTTACGGTTTGCCCACCAGGTGGACCTGCCCCGTACCCGCAACGATTTCACCGATCGCACGGCAGCGATACCCCGCAGTTTGGATGCGGTCGGCAACGCTGGCTGCGTAGTAGGAACTGACCACCACGACCATGCCGATGCCCATGTTGAAAACGCGAGCCATTTCGGCATCGGTAACATCGCCGATCCGTTGCAGCCATTGAAAAATGTGGGGGACTGTCCAGGAATCCTTGTTGATCCGCGAGTCAGTCGATTTTGGTAAAATTCGCTGTAAGTTTTCCGCCAATCCGCCTCCAGTAATGTGCGCAATCCCGTGCAGGACCTGTTTGACGCGATAATGGCGTTGCACGCCGCTGATCGCGGCAGCGTAAATCCGGGTCGGGGTCAGGGTCGCCTCTGCGATTGTCTGTCCCCCCAGTTCCTTGGGCGTTTCGGCCCAGCCCAACCCAGCATCGCGGATAATCTTGCGGACCAAGCTGAAACCGTTGGAATGCAACCCGCTGCTATCGATCCCCAAAACCGTGTCCCCGGGGGAAATCAGGTGACCATCAATCAGCTTGGTTTGTTCCACCACTCCGACCGCAAAACCAGCCAAGTCATAATCGTCCCCTCCATACATTTCTGGCATGATCGCGGTTTCCCCGCCCAGTAAGGCGCTGTCGGCTTGCAGGCAGCCGTCGCTGATCCCACGAACGATCTGCTCCAACCGATCCGGGTCATCTTTGCCCATGGCGACATAATCAAGAAAAAAGAGAGGTTCAGCACCGGTACACAGCAAATCGTTCACACACATCGCCACCAGATCAATGCCAACGGTGGAGTGGCGGCCGGTCTGTTGAGCAATTTTTAGTTTGGTACCGACACCGTCGGTTCCGCTGACCAAAATAGGCTGCCGATAATGTCGGGCAAACAGTGGCCCTTGGAAATCCAGGCGAAAAAGACCGGCAAATCCACCGTCATTGTGCAGGACGCGCGGACTGAACGTGCGGTGCATCAGCGCAGGTAAGCGCCCCATCGATTCCGCGTAAACCTCGAGGTCCACTCCCGCGTCTTTGTATGTAGCAGCCATGTTTCTTCGCTTGAACGACACTAATAAGGAAAAACAGCAAGCGGAAAGATTAACACCATTCACGTTCCTGCCAATGGCAGACCTTCGATCACGTCTCGGACGGTACGCGCCGATCTGCGAAATGCCTCCCTTTCGTCCTCCGCCAACGTGGGATGCAAAATTCGTGTCACTCCACTGCGGCCGATGACAGCCGGCAACGACAAACAAACGTCCTCGCACCCAAGGTACCCATCGATCAGCGTGCTGACGGGCATCGTATGCCGCAGGTCGTACACAATGCTGTCGATAATCATCATCGTCGCCAAAGCGATCGCATAACAGGTGTGTCCTTTCAGCTTGTAGACCTCAAACCCCATCGAAACCGTCTGCTGGAATAAACGCCCTGACGTGTCGCTGGGGTAAAAGCGTTCGCCCCCCGTCATGACGATCGAATGTGCCGCGAATTGACTATCGCCGTGTTCCCCTAGGATGTAGGCGCGAATGTCGTCAGCATGGATCTGCAGTTCTTGGGACAACAAGGCGCGGTAGCGAACACTGTCGACCAACGTCCCCGTGCCGATGATCCGGTGTGGGGGCAGCCCAGACAGTTGGATTGCCAAATAGGTTGCCACGTCGACTGGATTGGTGACCATGACAAACACAGCCTGGGGGCTGGCCGCAGCCAGCGCGGGAATGTACTCTTGCAACAAGGGCAGGTTTTCAGCAGCCAGGGCTAAGCGATTACGCGGTGGATTCCCCAACGGCTGCGAGGCGGTAAAGATGATCAGATCCGACTGGGCAGAATCAGCCAAGGTTCCCGCGGAAATCTTTAGGTTGCTGTTGTTCAATGCGCTGGCGTGTGTCAGATCCAGTGCTTCCCCCTGGGCTTTTTCCAGCGTTCGATTGACCAGCAATAATTCGCTTACCATCGGATTCATCGTCGTGGCGAAAGCAATCGCTGATCCGACTCGCCCCATGCCAACAATGGTCATTTTCATATTGCACTTATTTCGATACGGGACAAAATCCATTGCCCGCAGAGTGTGCTTAGCGTCACCCGCGGGACCACGTCGGTCGGATTGCATCTTCTGCGACCGTGATCCCTTCAGCCTACCAAAGCCGTGCCAATCGTGAACGTGCTGTACGAAGACAATCATTTGTTGGTGGTTGATAAGCCGGCGGGAATCGCGACCATGGGTGCCCCGCGGCAACCGACAGTCCACGGCTGGGCGTGTGAGTATTTAAAGCGGAAATATGCCAAACCGGGTAATGTTTTCGTGGGCATCGTCAGCCGGCTGGACAGGATGACCAGTGGCGTGCTGGTTTTGGCTCGGACCAGCAAGGCGGCGGGACGCCTGTCCGCACAATTTCGCACCACAGCGATTGAAAAGCGGTATCTGGCGGTTGTCGAAGGGGATTGGCCGGAGGAGAAGACCGGTCGGTTGGTTGATTGGATTTGGAAGGATCAGTCCGCACATCGAATGCGTTGCCGTTGCACCCCGATGGCCGGTGCCCAGGAAGCGATCTTGTCGGCAAGGTCGTTGCAGCGATTGGCAGGACGCACCCTGATGAGCGTGCGTCTGGAAACGGGCCGCAAACACCAAATTCGTGCTCAGTTTTCCAGTCGTGGTCATGCGGTCTGGGGGGACCAAAAATACGGGGCCACGTCGCGTTTCTGCTCGGGGATCGCCTTGCACGCTTGGCGATTGACGTTGCAACATCCAACGCTGCGAACCAAGATGACGTTTTCTGTGGCTCCGCCCACACATTGGGCATCTTTGGGGTTCGCACTTCATCGCCTCGACAAGCTGCATGACCTTCCGGATTGACTACAATACGGAGGTGTTGTTTGTGCCGACTTCATCGCGACGAAGCGTGATCGAACGAAGCCCTGTTCTTCTGTCCAAGATGCCTCACCAGGACGATCATGTTGTTCCATGCATCCGCCGCTGCCTTTGCTACCTTCCAGCCTTGTCGATCGTCGGGCTGGAAAATCGCGTCCCTGCTGTTTTGCAGCGTTTTCAGTTCGGGCTTTTTGTTACGTGACTCAGTTGCTGATCAGCGCCCGCCCAACGTGATCGTGATTCTGGCTGATGACTTAGGTTGGGGGGATGTTTCGTGTTACGGGGCAAAGGCGATCGAAACCCCTCACATCGACGCCTTAGCTGCCAACGGGCTGCGATTTACCGATGGATATTGCTCGGCGTCGACCTGCACACCGACGCGATATTCGCTTCTGACGGGAACCTACGCTTTCCGAGTCAAGGGCACTGGAATCGCACCTCCCAATAGCCCCGCACTGATTCAGCCGGGGACCCCGACGCTGGCCAGTATATTCCAGGATGCGGGTTACCGAACCGCAGTGATTGGTAAATGGCACCTCGGCTTGGGCACAAAAGAAACGGGGCCGGACTGGAATGGATTATTAAAGCCCGGACCGCGGGAGATTGGATTTGATCACTGCTTTCTCCTGCCAACGACCAACGATCGGGTGCCTCAAGTGTTTGTCGAAAACCACCGGGTTCGTAACCTGGATCCCGACGATCCTCTGTGGGTCGGGAACAAAAAACCCAGCGACGATCACCCGACAGGAATCACGCACCGTGACTCGTTGAAAATGAATTGGTCTCATGGCCATAACGCCACGATTCACAACGGAATCAGTCGGATCGGTTTCTACACGGGCGGACACGCGGCGAGGTATCGAGACGAAGATTTAGCCGATACGTGGGTGGAGCAATCCTTGCAGTGGATTGATCAAAACCGGGAGCAGCCTTTCTTTTTGTTTTTTTCGTCACACGATATTCACGTTCCGCGAGTTCCGCATGAGCGTTTTCAGGGAGTGACGCCATTGGGGCCGCGCGGCGATTGCATCGTGGAATTGGATTGGTGTGTCGGTGAACTGGTCGCTTACCTGAAACGCCACAATCTGAACGAACAGACGCTGATCGTATTTTGCAGTGATAATGGACCGGTCTTGGACGATGGCTACGCTGATGATGCGATTGAAAAACTGGGGGACCATCGTCCCGGTGGACCGTTTCGTGGCGGGAAATATAACGTGTTTGAAGCGGGGACCCGAACGCCGTTGATTACCAGTTGGCCCGGGAAGATTAGCCCGGGCGTGTCCAACCAGATTGTCTGCACTATCGATTTTTCTGCCAGTTTCGCACGCTTGATCGGAGAGAATCTCCCGCAGGACGCTTTCTTGGATAGCATCGATGTCTTGGATGCGATGATCGGGACCCAGGGGGGCAAAGGACGGAGGGATTTAATCGTGCAAGACAATGGACAGTCAGGAAACCTGGGTTTCCGTCAAGGTAAGTGGAAGCTTGTGCGTCACAAAAACAAGCGAGCCACGAATGTGAATTTGCGACTGGCCCCGCAGCCGTTTCCAGAACATCAACTGTTCGACTTGGAAGCCGATCCCGGTGAGCGTCACGATCTGAGTGCTCAGCATCCTGAGGTCATGTCCGCAATGATCGCCGGACTGGATGCTCAGATCGAAGCGGGTCGCACACGTTGATGATGAAGGGGCATGGCCAGATGATTAGCGTTCTTGGCCCCTTGAACGCTAGCACTCGGTAAACTGAGCTTGCCCCAGAAGCCACATTCAAGCTATTGCTCAGGGGTGTCGATTTCAGTTTAGACGCTGCCAAGCAGTCAAATTGTTCCGTTCATCTGGTTTCCTGGAAACTGCCCCATGGCTACACGAGTCACCGTCGTTCTTTCAATGGTTTTTCTTGCATTTGCTTCGGTCGCCCGTGCTCAGCCGAATACTCAGCGAGGTGCGACAGCCGGTGGACTGGCTGGAGCGGTTGCGGGCGCGATCATTGGCGATCGGAGCGGAAAAGCTGGCCCGGGTGCGGTCATTGGTGGGGTTGTCGGAGCCGTCGCGGGGGGCACGCTGGGCAATGCGAGGGACAAGGACGTTGCGCAGCAACGAGCCGATTACCGGTACCAGCAGCAGATCTACCAGTCGCAGCAGCAGCAGGTCGCCCGCGCACAGGAAGCCGTGACGATCAGCGACGTTGTCAGCATGTATCGCAGCGGCCTGCCTGACACCGTGATCATGAACCATATCCAGCAGCGCGGGATTCAGCGTCGGTTGGAGGTTTCCGAGATCATTTCCTTGCATCAACAAGGGGTTTCAGAAACCGTGATCGGTGCAATGCAAAACGCCTCGATAGGGGGGCCGCCCGTTGTCCCCAGCCCGGCCCCCAACGTGGTCCGTTCGCAGCCCGTGATTGTCGAGGAACACTACTACGCACCGCGACCGGTCTTCGTCCCCGTGCGGCGTTACGACTACTTTGGACCGCGGTACCACCCGGTGCCTCGCGGCGGCACGCGAGTCGGCATATCGTTCGGTTTTTGACCGCGGTGCCGTCTGAAAAATGTTACGGGACGATCTGCAGTTGCTCGGGGGTTTCAATCACCAACTGTTTGACTCCGTTATAGACACCAATCGTCCCACGGGCACGAATCGTCTTGCCTTGCAAATCGGCCAGATCGATGTTGCCCCACGGGCCGCTGAGCGCTGTAGCTTCCATGACAACCGTAAAATTTCGCTTGCTGCGATAGTCGGATTCCGAATTCAGCAGCAATCGCATTCGCTCCCCAAACATCCGACCGGCTTGGACCAGAAACTGAACCTCCGCCGCGTCGCCCACATCCAGCGTTAGCGCCCTGCCAGCAGACACCACGCCCGCCGGCAACGGCTTGGGTGCCGGTTTTGCCTGTAAACGGCTCAGCAGGACACGTGCCTGTGTAGCAATTTCACCATCTTCCCAACGCAATTGCAGCGAAATCAACGGGTCCTGGCGATCCCAGTCAATTTCGATCGCTCCGAAATGATTCCCATACTCCAGCGAGGAAACGCGATGTCGGTTCGGTTCCAACGGCCGCCAAACGCGAGAGGCCTGATTCAGTCCGCTTGCGGTCACGTCGTACAGCGCGTAGCCGACGGAATAGGGGTCCAGTGAGATTTCCCCGCGATGCCGGTCACCGCTAAGGATGATTACACCGCTTGCCTCGCAGTCCCGAATCAAATCGTACAACCGTTGTCTTTCTGCAGGAAAATTATCCCACTTTTCAAACGGATGTTCATCGCTGATGACCTGGATACTGCTGCACAGTAGGCGGATTTCCGCGGGCTGGCGCAACTGCTGCTCCAGCCACTTCCACTGCTGATCGCCCAGCATCGTGGCCTGAGGGTCGGTCCGCTGGAGATACGGTCTGGCCCTGAAACCGGGCAGTGGTCGTTCCGCCTTTTCAAGCTCGCTGCGGAAATACCGCGTGTCAAGCATGATCATCTGAACTCGCTTTCCCGGTGGGCCAACGATCCGCGCGTCATAGATGCCACGTTGTTTTCGCAGGGGCGAATCGGCAGGGGTACCAAAAAAATTGTGAAAAATTTCTGCCGCCGCGTCTTTATGCTCCCACTGGGCACCTGCATCATTGTTGCCGTAATCGTGGTCGTCCCAGGTGGCCATGATATTGGTCGATGCGCGCAAGCGATTAAACTCCGGCATTTCCCCCAGTTGCTGGTATGCTGCCGCGATTCGCTCCGGGGTCGACGGCTTCAGGCGGCCATCAACCACGTCCGCGTAGATGTTATCCCCCAGCAGCAGCAGCCATTGGGGATCGTAGTCCGCAATGGTGCCCCAGATCGGACACGGCTTCTGTTGGTCGGCACAGGAACCAAAGGCAATTCGCCGCACAATCGATGGGTCCGCCGACGCGGTCGCTGTCAGGAAAATCGAAGCGAAAGTCAAACCAAGGGTTTTCAAGTGAGCTGGGAAATTCATTTCAAAATCATTCACAGGACGGCAAAAGTATTTCACAGGTCGAACAAGCCGCAAAAGGCGTCTGCTAAGCGACGTGCAGCGGAGCTAATTCTTTCCTATCGCTGTAGTGTAAGCAATACGCAACAGGGTTGGCGACCGACGCTCTGGTCAGCGTAGCGCCGCTGGCCGGATGCGAAACTTGCCGATCGGGGATATAACCAGATACCAGGCCACGTGGCACCCGGGTTGCGCTGATTTTCGATGGCAACCGTTAAGTCACAGCCGGTCGAACCGTAACAAATCGTTCGACGGGGGGCGGTCCCCTTTTTCATTTCATTGGTCAGATTTACAAGTCATTCGCATCGGTGGATCCCGGAACTGCGTTTGGATCGTGATGGAGGAATGGGCGATGAGTCGAAGTTTGCAACACCAGCGAACGTTAGGCACCACCGGGATCGAAGTTTCGGCGGTTGCGATGGGGTGTTGGCCAATCGCAGGGATGACCTCTCTGGATGTCAACCGGTCCGACAGTCTGGCGACGTTGCGAGCAGCGTTTAACACCGGCATCAATTTTTTTGACACCGCGTATTGCTATGGCATTCATGGAGAAAGCGAAAGACTGATTGGCCACGCTTTCGGGAAGGAACGTAACCAGATTGTGATTGCGACCAAGGGGGGGATCCACTGGGACTCGCAGCGCGTAAGGCAGTTTGCCGCCGATCCCGAAACGCTACGTCAGCAGTGCGATGCCAGCCTTCAGCGTCTGGGAACGGACTATGTCGATCTGCTGTATTTGCATGCTCCTGACCCCCGTGTTCCGGTCGCGGAATCAGCCGGTGCGTTACTGGATTTGATCCGCGCGGGGAAGACGCGGTCTGTTGGCGTTTCCAATTTCTCGGTGGAGCAATTGGACGCATTTCAAGCGGCATGCCCGATCACGGCGGTCCAGCCGCACTACAACATGCTGCAGCGCGAGATCGAAGCCGAAATCATTCCGTGGTGCCAGCGGCATCAGGCATCGGTGATCGTTTACTGGCCCTTGATGAAAGGGCTACTTGCCGGAGGTTTGGCGCGCGATCACGTCTTTGCTCCAGGGGACGGTCGGGCAAAGTATCCGATGTTCCAGGGGCAGCAATGGCAGCGCAATCAGGACCTGGTCGACGACCTGCGACGGATCGCCAATGCGATCGGAAAAACGGTTGCCCAGTTGGTTGTCGCTTGGACGATTGCCCAGCCGGGAATCGCGGTGGCGCTGTGCGGTGCGAAACGAGCCAGCCAGATTCTGGAAACCGCTGAGGCGATGGAAATGCAATTGGCCGACGAAACACTGGCGGAAATCGATGCGGCACTCAAACGCCGCGGGCAGGCGGTTTCGCGGCCCGCCCTTTAGTCATCAATCCCCCCAATGCTCAGAAAAGTTCCGAGACGCTCCCTAGCAGCCTATTGAAAAAGAGGCTGACCCTTTGGAGCCCTCGCTGTAACACGAGGAAATCGAGAG
>SLFV01000349.1 GCA_007124075.1 Roseimaritima sp. | reverse complement strand
TGCTCGATGGCGTACCAATTGATCCGCGAGCGTTTGGGCGAGGAACCGATCGTGGAGATTAGCGTGATTCATTATTCCGGAGGCCACCATTCAGCCGCATTGCTTCGACCGGACACTCCGGCCAAGCCGCGCTAACCGTGATTGCAACGGCGGTCTTGGGATGCCGGAAAGTGATCTCGTTGGCATGCAATGCGATTGCGTCATTTGGATCGGTGCCGTCGGTCAGCGGCCAACGCGTGGTGCTGCCGTACTGCTGGTCACCATGAATCGGGTGCCCCCGGTGAGCAGCTTGGATGCGGATCTGATGCATTCGCCCGGTCTGCAATTCCAATCGCACGAGTGTCTGATTTCCCCAACGCTGCAATACCTGGCACGCAAGCGACGCGCGCTTAGCCCCAAGATGGCCCGAATCGACAACAATGCCACGCGGCTGATCGGGAACCTTTGCCAAATAATCGGTCCACGTGGCCGCGTCGCCACGCACACGACCAGCAACCAAAGCAAGGTACGTTTTGCGCACGATGCCTGCCGCAAATTGCTGGCTCAGCAATCGCGAGGACGTCGCAGATTTAGCTACCAACACGACGCCACTGACGCAGCGATCCAAGCGATGCGGCATCCGCAAAAACGGCTTGCTGTTCCGCAACGGTACGACGTTGTTGGACATCGGACCGCTACTGTCTCGGCACGTTGGCAGTGAATCCAACAGTCGTTGTTCCAAACTTGGGTGGTTGCCCGTACGCGTCGTTAAAATCCCAGGCGGTTTCAGGACCGCAATGACGTAGGGATCTTCCCAAAGCACCTGGATCGGTGGATCTTGTGAATTAGACATATCGACCGAAGCGATGTTGACACTGCGCATAAAAAAACGAGAGACCCCGGCCACGCATGGGATTAACGAACATTGTTCTCGTCCACCTTCCTGGTTGTGACGATCTACAATGCCTCCAATCACACTGCACGAGTCTCTCGTTGATTGATGTTGTATGCGTTTCAGCGGATTGGTCAATAGCATGTCGCGGAAACTGGACGAACTTTTATTCACACCGATCGATGGCGTTTGCGACGCGGTACTTCATTGCGAGGACTGATGACTGAAAGAACAACCGATACGAAGCAACGTCATGTCTATTTTGTGACGGGGAAACTAGCAGCTTCGGCGCTCCGTGATGAAGTCGAAAAGCTGTCACAGCAATTCGACTTTGTCTTCACGATTGGTGTGATGCCGATTACGGTTGCCGCGTTGATGACCCCAAAGTGGTTGGGAAAACATTGGTCGGTTCCCCCGGAGGCAACCGAAGTCATCGTCCCCGGTTTTTTGGGTGACGTGACGGAACTGCAATCAACCGTGAAGGTACCCGTGCGTGTTGGCCCCAAGGACCTACGTTTATTGCCTGAATTCTTTGGTGCAAAACCGATGGCAAGCATCGATCGCACGTGCCCTTACGACATCGAGATCATCGCGGAAATCAATCACGCACCGCAACTGAAGCGTGACGCATTGATTTCGCAAGCGCTGCAACTGCAAGCCGACGGGGCCAACTGCATTGACCTTGGTTGCTCGCCTGGCATGCGTTGGCACGATGTCGCAGCGGTGGTGCGCGATCTGGTACAGATGGGGCTCCGAATTTCGATTGATTCATTCGACGCATGGGAGGTCCAACAAGCCGTCTCCGCGGGGGCCTCGTTAGTCTTATCCGTGCAGTCAGAAACGTGTGCTGCGGCCGTCGACTGGGGTTGCGAGGTGGTGGTCATTCCCGATACACCTGATGACTTGAATTCACTGGAAGCGACCGTCGCTTGGCTGGATCGACGTGGTGTCCCGATGCGGTTGGACCCGATCCTGGAACCGATCGGTACGGGAGGTCCCGCGGTCGCTGGCAAAGCGTTTGGATTTACCGCCAGCTTGCAACGTTACATCGAAGTACGCCGCCGTTTTCCTGACCATGCCATGATGATGGGGATCGGTAACCTTACCGAACTGACGGACGTCGATTCTGCAGGCGTCAATGTCGTGTTGTTGGGGATCTGCCAGGAATTGTCAATCGGCAGCGTCTTGACGACGCAAGTCATTAACTGGGCTCGGACCGCCGTTCGGGAGTGCGACATCGCGCGGCGTTTGGTCTACCATGCGGTCCGCAACGGGATACCACCGAAACGTCTCTGTGACGCGTTGGTGATGCTGCGTGATCCGAAACTGCGTCCCTTTTCCTCGCAGACCCTAGACGACCTTGCCGATCAACTGAAGGACAACAACTATCGTTTGTTTGCCCAGGACGGGCGACTGCACCTTGTCAGCGCCGCAGTTCACCTGCAAGATGCGGACCCGTTTGCACTGTTCGACCAACTGTTGCAGTTGTCGCAAAGCGATAACGTTGATCCCAACCACGCATTTTACCTGGGTTTTGAACTTGCCAAAGCGATGGCGGCGCTGACGTTGGGGAAGCAATACGAACAAGACCAGGCGTTATCGTGGGGTTGTTTGACCGTTCCGGAGAAATTGCATCGACTGCAGCGCGGCAATCGTCATCGTCAGCCAAAAAAGCAGAACTGAATGAACGCTTCAATGTCGCAAACCTTGGCTCCCTGGTCATGGATTGAACCGTTACCGGTTGTCGTCCCCCTGTCCGATGATTTTGACTGTCGTGATGCCTTTGTGCGACTGTCGCGTCTGCCGGGCTGTTTATGGCTGGATAGTGCGCCGCACACGTCGGCGTCGCGGAGACTGATGACCCGTCGGAATCGCTCCCCGTCAACTCGCGGCCCGCGACAAACCACAGCGGTCGGCTACACTGGTTGGCTGCAGACGCATCCCGCGATGATCGAAGAACCAATCGACCTTGCGGTGCAAGGCAGATACTCATTTCTGACCGCCGATCCCGTGGCGACCTTTCGGTGCCAAAGGACGGACGCCAACGGTTGGCAGAACATGTCGCAGTGGCTGAACGATCAATTGAAGACTATCTTTCCCGCTACGGTTGCCGTACCGTTACCACCCTTTCAAGGTGGGATCGCGGGACTGTGGGGGTATGAGGCGGCCCACTGGTTAGAGCGGATTGGCGGAGCGGGCGAGGACGACTTGCCGACAGCGCCGATTGTTTTGGGACTGTATGATTGGGTGCTGGCGTACGATCATCAGGTAAGACGGGGTTGGTTGATTTCGCAAGGAATCCCGGAGACGCGCCAAGATCGTCGACTCCATCGCGCCGTGCGCCGAATCGATCAGGTAACCGCGTGGTTACAAGCACCCGTGGAGGTCGCGGTCTGGCATGCCAATGCGGTTTCTAACGTGACCCCCGGCAAGCAGTACGCAACGAGAAAATCGTCGCGATTGACCAGCAATTTTTCGTCTTCGGGGTTTCGCGAAGCGGTCGCAGCCATCGTCGCGGGGATCCGCCGGGGGGACAGTTTTCAAGTGAACTTGGCCCAGCGACTGTTGCTGCCGCAGCAGTTATCGTCGCCGGAGCTGTATCTCCGCTTGCGGCAGCACAATCCCGCCCCAATGGCGGGCTACTTTGACGCGGGTGATTTTCAAGTGCTTAGTTCTTCACCTGAGGGGTTCCTGCAGGTCCACGATCGGCATGTGGAAACGCGTCCCATCAAAGGAACCGTTCCTCGCACCGGAGATCCGGAAGTGGACCAACGGTTTGCCCAACAACTAGCGGCCAGTCCAAAGGACCACGCTGAAAATGTGATGATTGTTGATTTGATGCGAAACGATTTGTCCCGTGTCTGCACCGACGAAAGCGTGCGAGTGGAGCAGTTATGTCGTTTGGAACAATACGCATTCGTGCAACACTTGGTCTCCGTGGTCCGCGGCACGTTGCGACACGATTGCACCCTGGCTGATTTGCTTTCGGCATGCTTTCCCGGCGGCAGTGTTACCGGCGCGCCCAAAGTCGAAGCGATGCGAACGATCAACCGCTTGGAGCCCAACCCTCGCGGTCCCTACTGCGGCTCAGTGGGATACATTGGGTGCGGTGGCGCTGCCGATTTTAACATCCTGATTCGGACGGTAACCGCGGCGCATGGCTGGTTGCAAATCCCAGTCGGCGGCGGGATCACCGCGCAAAGTGACCCGGTGGCCGAAGAGCGGGAGACATGGCAAAAAGCCGAAGGCATGTTGCAGGCATTGCTGCCATAGCAGCCCGACTCGCACCGCCTGCAGGGCAGGAATAACCGGGAGTGTTTGAACTTCTACGACGTGCGTCCTGACGCTGCTTCCGAATCGTTTGCCAATACCTTCGCCTGTAAATCCGTTAATTGAACCATGGCTTGCTTGGCCAGTTTCAGCATTTGGCTTAATTGCTGATCGTCAAAGGTTGCTTCCTCCCCGGTTCCTTGGATTTCGATAAAACGCCCGCTTCCGGTCATTACCACATTCATGTCGACCGCTGCGCGAACATCCATCGAATAATCCAGATCCAAAACGATTTGGTCGTCCACCACCCCAACACTGATCGCTGCAACGCTGTCAATCAGCGGTGGCTGTCCGATCGTGCAGTGGGGCAATGCTGAACGAATTGCGTCAACCAGTGCCAAATAACCACCAGTGATTGCGGCGGTACGTGTCCCCCCGTCGGCTTGCAGGACATCGCAATCGACCGTCACCATCAATTCACCCAACGCGTGTAAATCGACTACCGCACGAAGCGAGCGGCCGATCAAGCGTTGGATTTCGGTGGTACGACCATCCATTTTGCCACTCCGGTCTCGCGGTTTTCGCGATCCCGTGCTGTGTGGCAACATGCTGTATTCCGCAGTCACCCAGCCTTTTCCCCGTCCTTTCATCCAGCCTGGCACCTCGTCACAGATCGACGCCGTACACAATACGCTAGTTTCACCGCTGCGGTACAAAACACTTCCGGCGGCGTGCCCCCAAGAAGGTCGCTCGATGTGAACGGGACGCAGTTGATCGTTGGCACGCATATTGAACCGTCACGCAGGTAAAAAAATAGAATTTCATCTAGATTTTTTAAAGAAAGCTAGGCCGCATGTGGAACTGGGCTTCCGACACGCACCACAACCATGCTAAGAGACCTGTTCATTTACGCAAAGAGGGCTGCGCAACGGGCGGGCTTTGCGTCTGGATGCACGTCGACACGAGCTGGAAATTCAAATCGATGCACAAACCATCGCTTGAACCGCAACGCGTTTCCCCTTACGGCTGGGTTCATTCCTGGAGCTGGACCTGCATGTTCCTGTCATTCCTAATGGCGACGGGTTGCCGTCAGAATGGTCAGTTGGGGTTGCCCAGCAATCCGCTGGTCGGGTCCACACGCATACCCCCCCCTCAGACAGGGGCCGTCAGTCCAAACAGTAGTTACACCCCTGTTAACTTCAATGCGGTCCAATCGCCGGGTTTACCGGCTAGCGATTTGATTGCTCAGGTCCATACGGGCTGGCCGCAGCCCAACGACTCGGTCCCGCATTATCCAAATCCACCGCTCGCGGCGACGCCCCCCAGTAACGAAATTGCTCAGGCCAGCTACCTGGATCAGCAAGCTCCCATGGTTTCTGACAACATTACGACCCAGGAAACTGCCTTGCAGCCGCTGCGGCCACAACTGCGCGGGATGCATGTCAATGACCTAATGCCAGTGCAATCCAATCCCGTCCCGCAGTGGCAGACGGTTCCATATCATGCCGGAACTGCGCAGACGCATGGAACCGCCCCCCCCGATGAGGTGAATTCATCGACTGCGTCGTGGAATGGGAACCAGAACAACGGTCCTTTGGTCGCGACACAGCCGCAGTCTTGGGCTGGTGATGATCGTTGGACTTCCGCGGGACAATCCACCGAAACCGAAGCCATCGCTGCCGCCCCTCCGCAAGACGCCCCGCCGCCCCCATCTGTCGCTCAAGCAGCACCGCCGCCCAACAGTGAAAACCTGCAATGGAGAACACCAACGATCGCTCGTTGAACTGGAGTACCGAGGGCCAGGCTGCTGGAACGCGATCAGCCGCCTGTTTAGTATTTCAGGCTTACAGCGTTTTTTTCTTTTTGCGAGCGGTGCGAAACAGAATGGCAGGTATCTTCGCTGATCTACCCTATCATTCAACACCAGACAACTTGCCTTTGGTCCTGGCCAGTGGCTCACCGCGTCGCGCCGAATTGCTTCATGCGGCAGGTTATTCCTTTGAAATCTGCCCTGCGGATCCCAATGTGGAATGTGGGGTTTGCAGTCGCGCAACTCCTCCCGAACTGGTTGCTAAGTACGCTTTTCGCAAGGCGGCGGACGTTGTGCGTCAGCAGCCCCAGGCCCTGATCCTGGCAGCCGATACGGTCGGTGCGTTCAATGGACAAGCGCTGGGGAAACCGATCGATCGTCAGCACGCGCGCGAAATGCTGCAATTACTGCGGGGACAGGTGCATCACGTTTTCACAGGGATTTGTCTGTGGCATGCCCCCCGGGCGGTTTGCACTGTGGAGGTGGTCGGGACTCGCTTGTTCTTGGACAACGTTGCAGACGACGCCCTGGCGTCCTATCTGGACACCAATCTTTGGGAAGGCAAAGCGGGAGCATTTGGCTATCAAGATGGTGTCGATTGGCTGCAAGTTTTGGACGGCAGCGAATCGAACGTTGTGGGCCTGCCGATGGAGCGACTTGCGGAAATGCTGCGCGACTTTGATCGGCTTGCCATTCCGATCGACCAAGCGGTTTTGTAGCCCGAATCGCTTGGCCTGGAAAACGGATTACCCCCACACACTCCTAACGGAGGTGGACGCTACAGGCATCGTCGGGGCATTGTTTCCCTGCCATACGGTATCGTCGCTTGGCAACCTGGTGATACAGCCAGCGCCACAACCACGCGGTTCCGGGAAAATGTAAGATCGGTGTGGCCCACCATAACAGCGGCAGTCTCCGAGTCAGGTAGCGAACCGCCGCAGAACCACCGTAAGCACGACCATCGGCGCGGACGACGTACATCTCCTGCATCAAGATGTCATGCGAAAGACTCGGATAACGCTCCGCGACGCGGGGATCATGCAGCGAAATGTACGACAACCTGCCGCCACAGCAGTCAAATTTACTCAATTGCTTGACGCCGCCGATACAGAATCGGCATTGACCGTCAAAAATGACGACATCGGCATTGGGTTGGAGGTCAGGATCGGGAAGTGTATCAGGGCTGTTCATCAATATCATCCATTATTTACTCGACAGGTGACCAATCATTAACGAGTTCGCTTTTCCCTCTACTGGACCGCTCCTGCCGCTTCGCGGGACCGCTGGAGAGAAATCAAAGGACCCTGATTGATTAGTCGTCGCAACGTTTTCAGAGGTAAGACTGGGCCGAAGCAAGGGTTTGCCACGCTGTCTGCCTCTTGGAAGCTAACCGCAATCGTAAACGAAACGCAATCGTCCTGCGCGGCAATTGAACCGGTTTTGCCTTTTCCAACCACTAATAACAAACGGGCCTTGCCGTTTGCCTCACAACACCAGACGGCATAAAAACGTGATGATCGTCACGGCCAACATATTCAGGATCACGCCGTTCTTTGCCATATCGGCGGTTGATAGCTGCCCAGCGGAAAACACGATCGTGTTGGGGGGTGTGGCAACCGGCAGGATGAACGCGCAGCTAGCAGCAATGGTGGCCGGAAATAGAATAGACTGGTGCGGTATTCCGGTCGTTACCGCCAACGCGCCCAGGATCGGCAGCAGGATATTCATCGTGGCGGTACTACTGGTCATCTCCGTCAGCAAAGAAACCATCAGGCAGATCAGCAGCGTTGTCAGCCATAAAGGTTGCTCGGCAACGAACTCCAACTGTCCCCCAATCCGTTGACTCAAACCAGTTGTCTCGAATCCGCGGGCCAGTGCCAAACCGCCACCGAACATCAGCAGGATCCCCCACGGAATTTTCGCTGCGGTTTCCCAGTCCAGCAGTCGCTGTCCGCGTACCCCTTGCCCCGCCGGAATGAGGAACAGCAGCAAGACCGCGGCCAGCGCCACCGTCGCATCGTCGACGGGATTCTTATCCGCCAATCCCGCACCGGGCAACCAAGCCGACCAGCCGCCATGGGGGGCGGTGCGAAACGTCCAGGCCAGGGCAGTCAAAATCAACACCAGAACCACGCGGATTTCCAACGCCGACCACTGCCCGACAGCGGGAAGCTGCAACTGCTGCTGGTTGGTCAAATTTCGTGTTAACCAGATCCATGTCAGCGGCAACAGGACCATAACCATTGGCAACGCCATCCGCATCCACTGCAAAAAATCAACCGTGCTGGCAAAATGTTCGCTGGTGTAGGCAACCATCAAGACATTGGGCAGCGTCCCGATAGGTGTTGCCATACCTCCGATGCTGGCGGAATAGGCAATCGCCAGCAACAGCGAGACTCGCAGCCGTGCATCGTCCATCGGCTTTAAGACCGCCGTCGCGACCGGCAGCATCATCAAACAGGCAGCGGTGTTGCTGATCCACATTGACAAAGCCGCCGTGGCCAACATGAATCCAAACACTAGACGCCTGCCGCCGCGACCGCCGACCATGCGAATCATCAGCAGCGCAAGACGCCGGTGGGCACCACTGCGTTCCATCGCCACCGAAATCAAAAACCCTCCCAGCATCAACAGAATCATCGAGTGGCCGTAGCTGCGAGAAACCTCGTTTGCAGGCAGTACCCCCAGTATCGGGAATAGCACACATGGGATCAAACCCACCACGCCCGGATGTACGGATTCAAGGATCCACCAAATGGCGCACAGCACCGTGACCCCGGCACACATCGCCTCGGGTGGGGGTAAACCGATGCTGCACAGCAGGATCGCTATGCCGACGCCCAGTGCTGGCGCTGACCAAAACAAGGGGCCACTATTTTTCGTGAATAGCCATTTCGGTGATACCATGCACCAAACGCCGTTGTCAGGGTGGAGGGATTAGCTGAGGATCATTCCGTCGTGGATTGTCGTGAGGGAAGGCCAGCGGC